>CAJWQR010000020.1 GCA_913045195.1 uncultured Legionellales bacterium
TATCTTCACTAATTATGCTAATTTTAGAGTGATTTTCATTAATTCTTTCTAAGATATCTCGAACATTAGTGTTTTTTAATTCATCCCAGAGAAGTGATGGATAATCTTCCTTTATGCTGTGCAGTATAAATGAAGCATTACTTCTATTAGCTACGATCATTGTGTTAGGTTCAATGCTATCAATTGATTTTGGTAATTGTCTGTTAGCTCGGCTACCTATTACATACCATTTACTATTATTATAAGTGACAGCATTTTTAATATTTTTCTGATTAAATTCTGGTGAGCTACCTAGAATTCCTATATCAACTTTTCCTTGATCTAAAAGAAAAATAATTTCATTATTCGTATTAGTTTTAATAATTTCTAATTCGACATCAATCGATGCTGCATAGTGAGATGCCAATTCAAAATTATACCCCCTTTCTTTAACTTTATTAGGGAAGTAGTGTGGAGGATCAGCTACTAATGCAATACGTAAGATCCCATTCGATTTTATTTGTTTAAGCTTCGATGATTCTTTCGAACACCCATTTATATTTATAAGGACAAAATAAAATAATGCATAAGTTATAATACGTATTAATTTATAGCGCGATAGCATCATTTTTGATAACTTGGTAAATAATCATTTAGTTACAAAATTTAAGAATAGTATTGATATTTTTACCATTTAATTTTAATAATAGAAAATTGATAATAGCATAGAGTATAATAAGAATGTTATGAAACTGATAATACGTACAATTTCATTTTTATTTATAACTGTATTCTTAAATTTCAGTTATAGCGAGACACCACCTATTGAGGATTATGATGAAATTTCAGAAAATATTTTTTGGAATCATCTCTACCCTGGCGGAGGGTGGTCTCTTTATTGTGGTTATCGTTTCGAAAATTCTCTTAGTGCAAATGAAGAACATCTGTTTGTAATAGAGCATATTTACCCTATAAGGCGGATGCTAGAATTTTTAAATTGCGAAAGTCGACGTCAATGCAGACTTAAAAAGAATTCAAAATTCATTCGCATGGAAGCTGACATGCAAAATCTTTATCCTGCTTGGCAAGATGCGAGCGTTGCCCGACGTAATACAGCTTATGGTATGGTAGACGGGGAAAGTTGGCGTTTTGATAATTGTGATTTTGAACGTAGTTTAAAGGTTATCGAACCTCGTCCTTTAGCGCGTGGCAATATAGCACGTTCAATTTTTTATATGCATACTCAATATGGACTTCCAATTAAGAAGAGTCTAGTTGATGAACTTAAACGTTGGAATAAGGAAGATTTGCCAAGTAAACAGGAAAAATCGCGTAATGATCGAATTGAGGATATTCAAGGAATTCGAAACCCTTATATTGATGACCCGAGTCTTATTGACTCTATTTGAAGTAGATGAACTTGAGAAACGTTACCTAATCTATTTCTCTTATATATAGATGGATAACAAGCTTAGTCAACTAATAGAAAATGGCGCTACGATTGTCACGCCAACCGAAAGATTAAGTCGCCACATTTCATATCAATTTTCACAAAAAAAAATAAAGGAAAAGACTTCTTGGATTACACCAGATTGTTTGCCATGGGAGGTCTGGTGTAAGGTTATCTTTGATAAATTATTATTTTCCGCTAAAGAACCGTTGACACTCCTAAATGATTATCAACAGCAGTGGTTATGGGAGGGAATAATAAAAAGTTCAAGATATAGCGTTCATTTATTACGAACTGATACAACCTCAAAAGAAGTAATGCGCTGTTATAAATTATGTAAGGAATGGAATATTCCCATTTTTCCGAAAGATATTGATCTGTCTGAAGATGCTAGTGCTTTTAAAGAATGGGTGTATGCATATCAAAAGAAAAAGAGTGAAAATTTTTGGTTAGATAATGCATGCTTACCAGATTATGTTTCCTCTCATTTTAAAGAAATTAACTTTCATTTAGAAAAAATAACCTTTTATGGTTTTAATCAATTAACAAAGCAGCAATCTATACTCAGAGAACTATTAATTGATTTAGATATGTATATTGATCTACCTGATGGCAAAGATCGCCATCAATCAATAGCGTTTAGTATACAAAAAGATTTAGATTCCGAAATTCATGCTGCAGCTTGTTGGGCAAAAGAAAAACTAAAAGAGAATGGTAGCGCAACAATTGGTATTACCTTCAGGAATATCAATAAAATAAGAGGGAAATTGGAATATGGATTCAGTTCTGTATTAACTCCTGAAAAATGGACCAAATCTGATCCAATATCTCCAAAGCCCTATTCAATCTCGATGGGTAAATCCTTATCAACTTATTCGTTGATACATGTCGCGATAAACTTACTTTCGCTTGGGGCAAATAAGATTCCAATGAGTAACTTATCTAACTTATTAAATTCATCTTTCATTCGTGCAGAAGGAGGCTCAATACTTGATGCAAAACTTAGAAGTTTTGGTGAAACAAAACTTAGTTTAGAGCGTTTACGTTCCATGAAGAATAAAGAGTGTGCGAATTTTATTAAATCTCTAGAGAATTTTAATATGTCATTTCAAAGTCAGGCAAAAAAGAAGATGAAGCTATCAATGTGGATTACAAATTTCACAGAATGGCTCACAATTTTCGGTTGGCCAAATAAGCAATTAGATAGCGAAGAACATCAAACGCTGCAGAAGTGGAATAGTGTTTTAAGTAATCTTGGCAGTCTTTCCGAATTTGATGAATCTGTTGATTTTAAAACGGCATTTTCTCATTTAAAAAAAATGTTGGCTGAGACTCATTTTCAACCCAAAGCTCTTTATGAAACACCAATACAGATTCTTGGGATGACTGGCGTAACAGGCGCACAGTTTGATTTCCTATGGATTACGAATGCGCGTGATGACAATTGGCTGTCATCAGGGGCTCACTATGGTTTTATTCCTTATACCTGTCAGATGTCAATTCCAGGCAAGACCCCTGAGTCGCGGCTCCAGATGGCTGAGAAAATTACTGATGAATTAGTTCGGTCAGCCAAAAGCTCAGTGTTTAGTTATATAAAACAGGAGGGCGATGAGAACAGGTTGAGACTGAGCCCCTTAATTAAATCTAAATATGAACTAAAAGAATATAACGAAACCCCTGAAGATGATTATAGAAAAAGAATGCTTGATCCAGAAGCAACAGAGGAAATTGAAGATTGTAATGCCCCAGTTATTGAAAGCGGACAGAAAGTTTCTGCTGGTAGTTCATTGCTTGAGGATCAGTCGGCCTGTCCTTTCAGGGCATTTGCAAAACATCGATTGAATGCAAGAGTTTTTGAAGATCCAGATGATGATTTAAATGATGCCGGACGAGGGAAACTTACTCATCGTGCTATGGAGTATCTCTGGCGAGAATTAGAAACATTGGACAATCTCAAATCAATGCCTGATGAAAAACTAGATGATATAGTTTGCTCTGTTATATCCGAGGCTATTGAGAACCAGAAAATTAGAAAGCCAGAAATATTTAAGCCCTGGTTCATTAACTTAGAGCAGCGTAGGTTAAAAGGGTTATTAAAAGAGTGGCTAACCATTGAATGTAACAGATCACAGTTTACAGTACATGAAAAAGAAAAAGAAAAAATCGTTATCTTTGGCGATATTGAATTTCGTTTACGAATAGATCGCATTGATAAGTTGGGCGAAGATCGTTATCTAATTATCGATTATAAAACGGGAGCAGTAACAAAAAATAACTGGACAAAAGATAGACCGAAAGAACCACAATTACCTTTATATGCGATTACATCTGAATATCCTCTAAGTGGGCTAGCTTATGCTTGTTTAAAGCCTGGTGAATTTGGGTTTGATGGATATGTTGATACTGATGAAATTTTGCCTCAAGAAAAGAAAATAAAGATTTTTGACATAAAAGAATTATTAAATGATTGGGAAAAAGTGCTAGGGAATCTCGCGGATGAATTTAGGAAAGGCTGCGCTACTGTGACTCCTCGTAAAGATGCTTGTACTTACTGTCATTTAGGCAGTCTATGTCGGATTAAGGAAAGTGAATATGAAAAGTCAAATGGATGAGGATCAAAAGGCGAGATTAAAGGCGATTGAGCCTGACAAATCATTTATTGTCAAAGCACCCGCCGGTTCAGGTAAAACCGGATTATTAGTTAAGCGTTACCTAAGATTACTTTCGCTCGCAGAGTCACCGGAAGAGATCGTCGCGATCACCTTCACTCGCAAAGCCAGCACCGAGATGCGTAACCAAATCCAAGACGCATTGGAAAGTGCTCTTACAAAAAAGAAACCGAAAAATGAGTATGAAGAGGATAGGATTAAGTTTGCCACTGACGTGTTGAAACAGGACAAGAAGAAAAAGTGGCATTTGCTCGACTCACCAGATCGTTTGCGCATACAAACCATCGACGGGTTATCTACTTTTTTAACTCAACGAATGCCGATATTGGCAAAATTCGGCGCACAGCCTGATGTCACGGAAGATGCTAAGTATTTATATAAGTTAGCAACAACTGAGACATTTAATTTATTCAATGAAGATAAAGAGTTTTTACATTCTATTAATGAAATAATTTTACACTTTGGTAACAATATACCGAGAATCAAAAATTCGATTACCAAGATGTTACAAACACGCGATCTATGGCTTCGCCCAGTCAGTACGAAATACTCCCAAGACAAAATGAAGCAAGATTTAGTTCAATTAATAGAAAGTGATTTGGAAATGGTAGCAACAATCTTTCCATTAGAGTGTAAACAAGAACTAGTTAAATTATTACGATATGCTGCTAAAAATATAAATGGCCCGGCTACGAAAATTTCTTCAATCTCAGTATTTCCTGATTGCGGTGTAGATAATTTAGCTTATTGGTATGGCGTTAGCACATTGCTTTTAACTCAGAGTGGAACTTGGCGTAAACAATTTACTAAAAGAGAAGGTTTTCCTGTATCTGGTAAGACAGAGAAAGCAAAGGCAAAGAGTCTGATTGAAAAATTAGAAAAAATCGACTTATTGGAAAAAAGGCTTCAAAAGATTAATGATTTACCTTCAGTTGATTCTCTGGAGATAGGTTGGGAGCTTATTGAACTGGCTAAGAAGTTACTTAAGACAACTGCCGCTCAATTAGAAATAATTTTTTCAGAGCACAACCTAGTCGATTTTACTGGTGTCTCACAACATGCTGTTAATGCACTTGGTGAGGATAATTGCCCGACAAATCTTGCGCTGACTCTCGATTATCAAATCAAGCATCTTTTGGTCGATGAGGTACAGGATGTATCTGAATCACAGTATCGATTACTACATTGTTTGACGCGTGAATGGTCGGTAGGAGACGGACGGACCTTATTTCTGGTTGGCGATCCACAGCAAGCGATTTACCGTTTTCGTGGTGCTGAGGTCAGATTTTTTCTTAAAATCTTTAAAGATGGAAGTCTTGGTAATATCCCCCTTGAGCCATTAAAAATAAGTAAAAATTTTAGAGCAAGTTCAGATCTTGTAAATTGGGTGAATGGTAAATTTGCCAAAATTTTTCCAGAAGAGAATCTCATAGAGGGCGCTGTTCCATTTATTGATTCAATACCAACGAGACTAGAAAGTAGAACTTGTATTAGTCATTATTCTGTTGGCGGCAATAAGGAAGAGGCTAAAAAAATTACTGAGATAATTAAAGAAATAAAAAGAATCAAATCAGAAAAAGAAACTATTGCCATTCTTGTTAGAAATCGTTCTCACTTAGTTGATATATTGCCAGCATTACAAGCAAAAAAAATATCCTTTGACGCAATTGATATTCATCAGCTTAGTGATGATCCCGTTATTCAAGATTTACTTTCTCTGACACATGCTTTTCTTTTTCATGCTGATCGTGTTGCATGGTTGGCATGTCTTCGTGCGCCATGGTGTGGTTTAACAATGAAATCACTATGTATTTTGTGCGAAGAAAATAAGAAGAAAACAATCTGGCAATGCATTGGCAATAAGGAGTTGATTAATGAATTAGCAAAAAATGAGCAAGAGCGATTAAGAAGTTTTAAATTAAACATGCAAATAGCAATTGAACAATATGGCGCATCCATTAGGGATATAATTGAGGCGTTATGGTATCGATTAGGCGGCCCTGCAACACTGAAAGATAAAAACAAGCTTCAGTATGTAAAAGATTATTTTTCTTTACTCGAAGAGGTCAGTAAGGGTGAAACGATTGTTGATTTACAGGAGTTAAAAAGACGTATTGGCCAATTACATGCCACATTTACAAGTAGCCCGGAGGAAAGCACCAATCTAGTACAAGCAATGACGATGCATAAGGCTAAGGGTCTTGAGTTTGATTACGTTATTTTACCGGGTTTGAATCGGCAATCTAGTTCACCTGAATCTCCTTTATTAGTGACATATTCCGGCTCTTCTTTGGTAGCCGTAAAACCAAGACCAGGAGAAAAAAAATCGATATATTATTTTATTGACGCTATTAACAAGAGAGAGGAACGTAACGAACACAAAAGAATATTATACGTTGCGGCAACTCGCGCAATGAAACAGTTACATTTAGTTGCTAGTAATCCAGATAAGCCAATTACGGGCTCATCATTATCATGTCTGTGGCCTGCTTGTAAAAATGATTTTATCAAAAATACAGACCAAAAAGAAAAAGAATCTATATTAAAAGATAAAATACCAGAACAAAAAACAAGGCGTTTAAAAGCTGGCTGGAGATTGCCAAAAGATAGCAAAGCAATCCCTATTTGGTATCCGCCAATAGAAAATCAAATTGAAGATTATTCTGAATTCGTAGAATTCGAGTGGGCTGGCGAGACCATCAAAAATGTTGGTGTAGTAGTGCACCGAACAATTCAGGAGATTGCTGAGGATGGATTAGATAATTGGACAAAAAAACGCTTAATATCAGAAGAACGGAATTTTAAAAAGTTGCTTCAACAACGTGGAGTGCCACCCCACGAAAGGAGTAAAGCCATAAATTACATTATTGATGCTCTTACAAATTTATTAAATGATGAGCGTGGACAGTGGATTTTATCAAAGGAACACAATGATCAACATAATGAATATTCGGTCAGCGGAATAGTCAATAGTAAATTAATTAATGGAATTTTAGACAGGACTTTTATAGATAAAAATGGAATACGCTGGGTGATTGATTATAAAATAAGTCGACACGAGGGCAGTGGTGTCGATGCGTTTCTAGATGAGCAACAACAGCGTTATCGGTCAAAACTCGAACAGTATGCGATGCTTATGGAAGGATTAGGAGAAAAGAATATAAAACTCGGTTTGTATTTTCCATTGCTAAATGGTTGGCGTGAATGGGAGTATCAAAAAAAATAGCAACTAAACAATAAAAATTTAATTTGCTGCAGTTCCAGCAGATGTTAATCCTTTTGCCGCATCATTTACTGCATTTCCGTAGGCAGTTCCTAAATCAGAATAATCCTCTTCATCCATTATAGCCATGTAACCTATCGCGTAACCTGATTTTAATAAACCCATACCATCCTGGCTTCCGTCACCCATCATCATTTCCATTGTTGATCTTTTTTTATCGCCAACGATTTGATCGTAAGGCCCCCATAACATGGGAGATGCAAATGGTCCTGCACCATCTAATACATCTAATACAATTACCCCATCACCTGGATGGTAACCTAGACCAATGAAGCCATCTTTCCCTTCGTAGTAGCTAAATTTACCACCACTTGGGAAGGTATATTGATATCTATAAATTGAGCGGCCGACATAATCAGGCGGCATTTTTATTCCTCTGGTGCTGATTCGTTTTCGTTCCCCTTTTGCTTTTGTTTCTTCAGCTACAGCTAGTATTGACTTTTTTACACCGTAAGGATTGGTAATAAAGCGTTTACCATCTTGTTGTGTGTACGCCCGATCACCTTCTTCTATAATACCCTCCACTTCAATCTCTTCCATTTTTTTAACATCTCCTTTTTCGCCAGTAATATCTAAAGAATATGCAGAAGAAGACAGAAAAAAACTGCCAGAGAAGAGCAAGTATCGAAATATTCTTTGCCAATTATTTTGTGCGCTCATTTTTTTATTAATTTTTTCATACAGTTATCATTAATAGATTACAGCTAAGTTTATTTTAACTTAGTTTTTGAAAAATAAAAAAGAGCCAATTGATATTTTTAATGGTGGAGGCGGCGGGAATCGAACCCGCGTCCGCAAATTCTCTACCGTCGGTTCTACATGCTTAGCCTATTCTATTAATTTAACTTTCTGCTACCCGAATGGCAGGGAAAACAGAAAGCGATTTCGAAAAAATTTAACGAATCCACCTCGAACAAGTTTCATCGCGATCTTGTGTGAGTCGACGCCTGGATCTGAGTGCACAAGCACATCATCAGTCAGACGGCACTATGACTGGTTATTAAGCAGCTAGTGCGTAGTTGTCTTCGTTGGCAACTATAAAGTTTGCAGTTGTATTTACGAGGTAATCTGCGCCTCGGCATGCCCCTTGGGCTTCATATCCACGTCGAAACCAGTACGCCCCCAGAGAGTCTTTCCTGTTAAAGGGCAAGGATTATAGCTGAATAGGTATTAATTAAACATCAATGTTCGATAGATTTTGTATACCAGAGAAATCAGAAAAGCTTGTTTATTACAGTAAAGCTCCAAATTTATAAAAAAAGGGAACATTAATGTCTTACCAGTCTCGCTTTTTGTCTTTCCCAGTCACGTTTTTTCTCAGTTTCCCGCTTATCGTGCATTTTTTTACCACGGGCAACCCCGATTTCCAATTTGACGCGACCATTTTTCCAATACATAGCAGTAGGAACTAGGGCGAAACCTTTACGTTCAACAGCGCCAATAATTTTATTCAGTTCTGTGCGATGCAGTAATAATTTTCTGTTTCTTTGCGATTCGTTTATAAATGGAGAAGATGTTGGTAGGGGTGTAATTAATGCACCAAATAAATAAGCCTCGCTATTTTTTAATAATATGTAACTATCAATGATTTCCACTTTTCCCGCGCGTAAACTTTTTACTTCCCATCCTTGTAATGAAATTCCCGCCTCAAAACGTTCATCAATAAAGTAATCACGACGTACTTTTTTGTTGAGTACTATTGTTTTGCCACCAGCAGACTGCTTTTTCCCGATCATTCATACTAGCCCGAAATTAGATTCTTCGATTATAACAGGTGTTCTATCCATAAGGAGGTAAGTGCTCTAAAATGCCGAGGTATTATGTCATCAATACGCGCATCTGTTCATGGCCAATGGTCTTCACGTTGGATTTTTATTCTTGCTGCAACAGGGTCTGCTGTCGGTCTTGGCAATATTTGGCGTTTTCCTTATTTAACGGGTGAAAATGGCGGCGGCGCCTTCGTTCTCGTTTATTTGTTTTGTGTTGTTATGATGGGGATTCCGATAATGATGGCGGAAATATTATTAGGCCGTCGTGGTAGAAAAAGCCCTGTCAACACTATGCACACCTTGGCTGCCGAAGAAGGACTAAATTCTAATTGGTATTTACTTGGATGGCTCGGTGTTGTAGCCGGTTTCATAATCTTATCTTATTACAGTGTCATTGCAGGTTGGACGATAGCATTTATTTTTAAGACTGGTATGGGTGATTTTATTGGCTCAAATGCCGATCAAACAACAGCGATTTTTAGCGAACTAATTTCTAATCCAGTAATATTATTATTCTGGCACACCATTTTTATGTTTCTAACGATATATGTTGTATCTCGAGGTGTTAAAAGTGGTTTAGAACAGGCTGTCAAATTTTTGATGCCCGCATTATTTATCCTTCTATTAATTATGGTTGCTTATGCAATGAGCACTGAAAAATTTTTTGACGGACTTAGCTATCTCTTTATTCCTGATTTTGATTCTTTGGTAGACAAGAATCTTTTTTCAGATCTTTTCTTACCAGCATTAGGCCAGGCTTTTTTTAGTCTGAGTATTGGTATGGGGGCAATAATGATTTATGGTTCTTATCTATCAAAAGAATCATCAATTACTTTTAATTGTTTTGTGATTGCGTTAGCCGATACCTCTGTTGCAATTCTTGCGGGCGTCGCGATTTTCCCAATTGTATTTACATATGGTCTTGAACCATCTGGCGGTCCCGGACTAATTTTTATTTCATTGCCAATTGCATTTGGACAAATGCCTTTTGGCACATTTTTTGGTAGTTTATTTTTTATATTATTAATGTTTGCTGCCTGGACTTCATCAATTTCATTGCTTGAACCAGCAGTGAGCTGGCTAGTTGAGAATAGAAATATGACACGAATAAAAGCTGCTTATATGGCTGGTTTTATTGCCTGGTTTCTTGGACTGTTGACAGTATTATCGTTTAACCATTGGGCATTTGAATTTACTTTTGCGGGTACTATTAAAGAAAATGGTTTATTCGATATCTTTGATATTCTGACATCTAATATTATGTTGCCTTTAGGCGGAGTATTAATTGTTATATTTACATCTTGGCTGATGTCACGCTCGTCAACAATTGATGAATTAGGGGTCGGGGATAATAATATATACAAAATTTGGTATTTTATTGCACGTTATATAGCTCCACTAGGCGTAATTATAATCTTTCTTAATACAATGGGATTTTTTAAACTATTTTCTCTAAATAATTAAATTTATTATAGTGACCAGAGTAAACAAAAAAACTAATGTTAAATTTAGCGCTAACCAAATGTATTCATTAGTTAACGATATTGAAGCCTATCCTGATTTTCTGCCATGGTGTACGGATGCAAATATAATTAGTAGCGATGAAGCTACCCTAACAGCATCTATTTCAATATCTGCTGGTAAAATAAAAAAAATATTTACAACATTGAATACAATGAAAGAAGGAATATCAATTAATATGACATTAATAAAAGGCCCTTTTAAGGAACTAAATGGGCAATGGATATTTCAAGATAATTCTGAAGGCGGATCCACAGTTTCTTTAGAGATGCAGTTCGAATTTAAGAATAAATTATTAAAATATACATTTGGCATAGCTTTCGAAAAGATAATAGATTCACTGGTTGATGTTTTTATAGAGAGGGCGAATGTTATTTATGGTGAATAAAATTATTATTCATCATCTAGCGGATTGATTTTATCGAATAAACGACCAAAAAATCCTTGTTCTTCTTTATCAGATATTGGGACGATTATTGCGTCTTCTTCAGTTATTATTTTGTATTCTTGTCTCGGAATATTAGAAATTTCAATATCTCCAGAGATGTATGCAAGTTTATCATTTTCAAAATGAAGCGTTATATGGCGTTGTTCCCGAACTGTACCACCTTCCTGGAAGCTATAAATATATTCCCAACGTTCACTGTGAAATGGGTCAATTAATACTGGCGTACCCATTATGAATTTCACTTGTTTTTTATCCATTCCAGGTTTGAGTTGATCGAGCATTTCTTGATCGACTACATTTCCTTGCTGTATATCAATTTTATGGAGTAGTGGCGCATTAAAGCCGCCATCATAGCTACGACTGCAAGCACATAGAAGGCACAGGGAAATAAATATAAGAATAAATCTCACCATGTCATAAATTTAATACTAAAATGATAATTTGATTCATTTGTTGTGGAGAATAACGGTTACTATCTAATTCCTCAACGACATTTACTATAATTTACAGTATATTATTATTTGATTTTTATTACTTAATTAACTACGAGTTTTTTTCGACTTCTTAATTGGGAGATAAAGGTGGAAGCTACAGATTTGAAAAAAGCTGGCCTGAAAGCAACCTTGCCCAGAATTAGAATTCTTCATATTCTTGAGGAATCGGCGGGCAGGCACTTAAGTGCAGAGGATGTTTATAAGGTTTTACTAGGCCATGGCGAAGAAGTTGGACTTGCTACTGTCTACAGAGTGTTAACTCAATTTGAGGCTGCGGGATTAGTTATTCGCCACAATTTTGATTCTGGCCATTCCGTTTTTGAACTAGATAGTGGTACCCATCATGATCATATGGTTCATTTGGATACTGGTGAAATTATCGAATTTCAAAATGAAGAAATTGAAGATCTGCAAAAAAAGATAGCGAAAAAACATGGTTATGAACTGGTTGAACATAGCCTGGTTCTCTATGTTAAATCAAAAAAATAATTTTTTTGATCTCGCATTATTTAAGCACAAGCATTCTTTCTGCATTAGCACGACTTTCACTAGTTACCTCCATACCTGCTAGCATTCTTGCTATTTCATTAATTCGTTCTTTTTCGTCAAGACTGAATACTTCTGTATATGTTTCACCTTCCTTTGTATTTTTACTGACCTGAAAATGCTGATGACCATAAGACGCAACCTGTGGAAGGTGTGTTACACAAAGTATTTGACTATGTATTGCCAGAGAATTTAATAATTTGCCGACAATTTCAGCAACGCTACCACCAATACCTGCATCAACTTCATCAAAAATCATTGTCGGCACATTGTTATCTTTTGAGCTTATAATTTGAATAGCCAGACTTAAACGAGATAACTCACCTCCTGATGCGACTTTAGTGATTGGTCTTAGTGGTTGTCCTGGATTCGTAGAAACCATAAATATGATGTTATCCATTCCAAATGAGTGTGGATTTTCATTATTGATTGCTTCAATTTTTATTTCTAATTCCCCTCCCATTCCAAGCTCATGTATTTTATTAGTTATTTTTTTTGAAAAAACTTTGGCCGTCAGTACCCTTTCTTTTCTTAGTTCATTGGCAAATTTGTAATATTTAGTAGTTAGTTCTTCTCTTTTTTGTTTGAGTTCTTCTTGTTGCTCAAAGCTACCTTCAAGTTTATCTAATTGTGTAATTAATAAATTTAAGTGGTCAGGTAATTGTTCAGGTCTTGTTTTATATTTTCGCGCTAGTTCGTTGAGTTTATCTAGGCGACTTTCTAATGTGTTAAGTTTACTTGTATCTGGATGAAATCCATTGATATAGTTTTTTAATTCTTCAGTTGTTTCATTAACTTGGATTAATGCTGTATCGAGTAAATTCGGTATATTATTGAGTGAATTATCAATTAAACAAAGCTCGTTGATTTTATTTTGGCACTTTGCAAGTTTTGTGTTGATAGCAGAATCCGATTCAGATAGTTCATTTAATATTTCTTGGGATGCTTCTAAAATGTATTGTGAATGTGATTGTCTTTTATATTCTTCTGATAATTTAGAGTATTCCGATTCTTCTATTGCCGATTTATTTAATTCGTCTATTTGATATTTAAGCAAGGTTAGTGTTGACTCGTAATTTTCTTCATTAACCTCTAAATTATTAATTTGATTATTAATGTTTATCAATTCATGGTAGGTCTTCGTCGTGCTAGTTAAAATTGAGTTATATTGGCCGAATTGATCAAGTAGTTCTCGTTGTGTTTTGGGTTGTGATAGTGATTGGTGGGCATGTTGTCCGTGTATTTCAATAAGGTGTTCGCCAATATCGCGAAGAGTTTGAATAGGTACTGGAGTATTATTTATGTATGCACGAGAACGCCCATCTTTTCTAATTGTTCTTCTTATGAATAATTCATCATTATTAGATTCGATTTCTATACTCTTTAGTTTTTCAATTACAGCAGCGTTATTTTTTATAAAGAAGATTGCGGTAATATCCGTTTTTTCGGAATTTCCTCTAATTATATTTGTGTCAGCACGATCGCCAAGTATTAACCCTAAAGCATCAAGTAGTATCGATTTTCCTGCGCCAGTTTCGCCTGTTAAAACAGTCATGCCAGACTCAAAGTCAAGACTAAGCTTACTAATGATAGCCAGATCATTAATGATGAGTTGAGCTAACAATTTTATGTGCTCCAGTTTAATTTTTCACGAAGGATATGAAATTGATCATGTTTGGGTGGATGGATTAATTTTATACTCTTGTCTTTTTTGTGAACTTTAATGCTGTCATCGGAGGCTAGTTCTAATCTAACTTCTCCGTCAATTGCAAGTCGTGCATTGTCTATTTCTCTTGTAGTGACAACTACTTCGATGGAGCTTTTACCATCAACCACAATCGGCCTGTTTGTTAGAGAGTGCGGACAAATAGGAACCAGTAACAATGCATCGAGTGAAGGCTGCACTACTGGCCCTCCTCCAGCAAGCGCATAGGCAGTAGAGCCTGTTGGCGATGATACGATTATTCCATCGGAACGATTTTTATGTACGAAACTACCATTAATATATGTTTCTAGTTCAAGTAAATGAGCGATATTCCATTTTTGGATAACGATGTCGTTTAACGCGTAATCCTCATAGATGCACTTGTTATTTCTAAACACCTGAGCATTCAGTAGAAAACGAATATCCTCAACGTAATTATTATTCAAAATTTCATCCATATTTTTGGAAATATTATCAGCGGGGATGTCTGCTAGAAAACCGACATGCCCAAGGTTCACTCCCAGCAATGGCACATTAAAATTACAAAGAGCATGCGTTGCTTTTAGCATTGTCCCGTCTCCACCAACAGCTATAACAAGGTCACAGTGATTACCTAACTCATTAGCATCAAAAATTTTGTAACCATCACTATTTATTAGTTTGGCAGAGCATTTATCTAAGATGATTTGTCGCTCACATGAGTACAGGTAATCAACCAGTTCATTCAAAGTGGTTTTAATGGCCTCAACACCAGCAGTAGTAATAAGTCCAATTTTTTTAAACATAATTTATTTATCTTCTTTATTAGATTCTATGTTAAACATAGCATGTTGAGCTATCTTGACCAACTCTCTCTAAATTTGGTATTTAATTTTTTCATATTTTACAATTAGTTATGATATTTCGCACTCTCAACGAGAGAGTGCTGGATTTTGAAGCATAATCTGGCATAGTGCTCAAGTATCATGAGCTCAGAAACAAATTCTTCTCAATTATCGGAACGAAGTCTCCATTTATTCAAGTCATTAGTAGAGCACTTTATTCAGGATGGGGCGCCTGTCGGTTCACGGACGCTTTCTAAAGATACATCACTAAACTTAAGTCCTGCCACAATTCGAAATGTTATGGCAGATCTTGAAGATTTTGGTCTTTTAGATTCACCCCATACATCGGCTGGTCGTGTCCCCACCGCAAAAGGATACCGATTATTTGTTGACAGTTTGCTTAGAGTTAATGACCTAAATTCAATTGAAGTAGAAAAAATAGCGAAAGAATTAGATCCTGGCAATGATTTCAAATCACTAATGCAGCGTACCTCATCAATGTTATCAGATATTACTCAATTAGCAGGCGTTGTGATGTTACCAGGAACTCAACAATCCAAGCTTCAGCATATCGAGTTTGTTGTGTTGTCGGGGAATCGAGTATTAGTAATTCTGGTTGTTAATGATCGTGAGGTACAGAATAGAATTATCAATACAAACAGAACATATTCGGCTTCTGAATTACAAGAAGCATCTAATTATTTAAATGATATTTTCGCAGGTAAAGATCTTACTTATGTTCGAACTAATATTTTAGATGAATTAGAAAAAACAAAAGAACAGCTTAGTCAATCAATGCAGACAGCAATGGAGATGGCTCAATTAGCATTTGATTATGAAAAATCTAAAGTTAATAGCGATGAATTATTTTTCTCTGGCGAGACTAATTTAATGGATATCGCTGAACTTTGCGAAGTAAATAAATTAAAGAAACTATTCAATACATTTAATCAAAAAAGAGATATTTTGCATTTACTTGAGCAGGCGATTAGCGCTGATGGTATTCAGATCTTCATTGGTGAAGAATCTGGCCATGATGTTCTTGATAATTGCAGTGTTGTCACATCTCCATACGAAGTAGACGGGAGAATACTTGGTGTATTAGGGGTTATTGGACCGACACGAATGCATTATGAACGCGTCATACCTATTGTTGATATTACAGCAAAAATGCTCGGTTCAGCCTTGAATCTAAATAATTAATCTCCATATTACTAAAATACTCAATGATGCATCTAACAAGATGCGTGATTTCTATTGCTTAAAAAGAGGCTAGGTATGTCAGACCAAAAAAAAGATATTGTCAAAGATGACGCTAATAATAATCAGGATCAGGAGTTAAAACAGCCTGGAAAAATAGATGACGAATTCGAAACAGAAGTAGTAGTAGAAAATAGTGAAAATGTAGAATCTAAGGAAGTTGATGTTGAGTTTCTTCAAGGACAGCTAGAAAAATTACAAGAGCAATCTAAAGTAAGTTTAGAAAAAATTGTTAGGGCTCAGGCTGAAATGGAAAATTTAAGAAAACGAGCAGCTCGTGATGTTGAAAATGCACATAAATACGCATTGGAAAAATTCACCAATGAATTATTACCTATCATGGATAGTTTGGAGTTAGGTTTATCTGCTTCTGTAAAAGCTAAAAATTTAGATGACCTTTGTAAGGGTATGGAATTGACTTTAGAAATGTTTAATACAGTGATGGAGAAATTTGGCATAACAATGATAGAACCAAAAGGCGAAAAATTTAATCCGGAATTACATGATGCTGTTTCTATGCAAGAGACTAATGATTCAAATTCTGGAATTATTATTGAGGTTATGCAAAAAGGTTATACATTGAATGGGCGATTAATTAGGCCGGCAATGGTAGTTGTCGCTAAATAGTTTGTCTTGGAGGCTTGAAAAATCAGGGTAGAACCCATACTTATCAGTATTAGGGCAATAAAATTTTAATATAGACATAATAATCAGTTAGTTAAGTATTTTTTGGAGAAAGCGAATGGCGAAAATGATTGGAATTGACCTCGGAACAACTAATTCTTGTGTGGCAGTACTCGAGGGCGGCAAGGCAAAAGTGATAGAGAATAGCGAGGGCGGGAGAACAACCCCATCGATAGTAGCGTATGCAAATGACGAAGAAATTCTTGTTGGCCAGTCAGCCAAGCGACAATCAGTTACAAACCCAGATAATACACTATATGCCGTTAAGAGATTAATCGGACGTCGTTTCGAAGAAGATGAAGTTCAGAAAGACATTAAATTTGTTCCTTATAAGATTGTAAAAGCAGATAACGGTGATGCCTGGGTTGAGGTTAATGGTAAAAAAATGGCCGCACCCGAAGTTTCAGCAAGAGTGCTGATGAAAATGAAAAAGACAGCGGAAGATTATTTGGGTGAAGAAATTAATGAAGCGGTAATTACGGTTCCTGCATATTTTAACGATTCACAACGACAAGCGACAAAAGATGCTGGTCGAATTGCTGGTCTTGAAGTTAAGCGTATTATTAATGAGCCTACAGCTGCGGCATTAGCATACGGAATGGATAAACAACGCGGCGATGCTAAGATCGCTGTTTATGACTTGGGCGGCGGTACCTTCGATGTTTCAATAATTGAGATTGCTGAAGTTGATGGCGAACATCAATTCGAGGTTCTATCGACAAACGGAGATACCTTCCTTGGCGGAGAGGATTTTGATCTTCGTATTATTGATTTTCTATGTGATGAATTTAAAAAGGAGCAGGGCGTTGATTTACACAATGATCCTTTGGCGTTACAACGTTTAAAAGAAGCTGCTGAAAAGGCAAAAATTGAATTATCGTCAAGCCAGCAAACGGATGTTAATTTACCTTACATTACTGCCGATTCAGGCGGACCAAAACATCTTAATTTAAAACTAACCCGAGCAAAGCTTGAGTCATTAGTTGAAGAGCTTGTTGAACGTACTATTGAGCCTTGCAAAGTTGCATTAAAAGATGCTGGACTTGAAAATTCAGACATCACTGACGTTATTCTAGTTGGTGGTCAAACACGTATGCCTATGGTCCAAGAAAAAGTACAGTCTCTTTTTAACAAAGAGCCTAGAAAAGACGTGAACCCTGATGAAGCTGTTGCGGTTGGTGCAGCACTCCAGGCGGGTGTTTTAGGTGGTGATGTTAAAGACATACTTCTACTGGATGTTACGCCTCTTTCCTTAGGTATTGAAACCTTAGGCGGCGTTATGACTAAGTTGATTGATAAAAATACAACGATACCAACTAAAGCGAATCAAACATTTTCAACTGCCGAAGATAATCAGACAGCGGTAACTGTGCATGTAATGCAAGGCGAACGTGAAATGGCTGCAGGAAATAAATCATTAGGCCGCTTTGATCTGACCGATATCCCTACAGCACCTCGTGGTGTACCACAGATTGAAGTCAATTTTGATATTGATGCAAATGGCATCCTTAACGTTTCAGCAAAAGATAAAGCGACTGGAAAAGAACAATCTATCGTGATTAAGGCCTCTAGCGGTCTTTCAGATGAAGAAATTGAAAATATGGTTAAAGATGCTGAAGCTCATGCTGAGGAAGATCGCAAGGCTAAGGAATTAATTGAAACAAGAAACATGGCTGAAAATATGATTCATGCAACCAAAAAATCTTTAAATGATTTGGGCGACAAAGTTGAAGACAAAGAGAAGTCTGATATAGAAACTGCGATTAGTGAATTAGAAGAAGTGCTCAAAGGTGATAATAAAGATGCCATTTCTGAGAAAACAACTCAATTGACGGAAGTAGCCGGTAAACTTGCTGAACGTGCCTACGCCGAACAACAGGGGTCTCCTGATGCATCAACTGCTAATTCTGATGCTGGTGATGATAAGAATTCTACAGATAACGATGCTGTAGATGCTGAATTTGAAGAAGTTAAAGACGAAAAGAATTAATCGTAGCGCTATTTTTCAGTAATCAATATCAGTTTTTAATATACACGGTTAAGATATGAGATGTTTTAGCATCTCTAGGCTCGTTCGTGAATTTTAGCAATTGTCAGATCAATTTTTTTCAAGAGTATCAGGATGGCAAACAAAAAAGATTATTATGATGTGTTAGGTGTTTCTAGAAACGTTGATGAAGCCGAATTAAAAAAAGCTTATCGTCGTTATGCGATGAAATACCATCCTGATCGCAATCAAGGCAATGTTAAGGCTGAAGATAAATTTAAAGAAGCAAAAGAAGCCTACGATGTTTTGTCAAACAGTCAAAAACGTGCAGCTTATGACCAATTTGGCCATGCAGGCGTAGATAACAGCGCTGCTGGTCACGGCGGATTTTCAGGCGCAGGCGCAGGTTTTGGCGATATTTTTGGTGATGTTTTTGGCGATATTTTTGGTGGCGGCCAAGGTGGTACTCGCGCCAACCAAGGTGTTGATTTACGCTACAACTTAGAATTACCCCTTGAACAAGCTATTGCTGGAACAACCGTTAAAATTCGTATACCAAAGATGGTGGCATGTGAAACTTGTAAAGGTTCTGGGGCAAAGAAAGGGAGTATGCCAGTTGATTGCTCAACTTGTGGAGGCGTAGGACAAGTTAGAATGCAACAAGGTTTTTTTTCTGTTCAACAGACATGTCCTCAATGTAGGGGAGCAGGGAAAATAATTACGGATCCTTGTTCAACATGCCGTGGTCAAGGACGCGTTCAAGACACAAAAACAATATCTGTTAAAGTGCCCGAAGGCGTTGATAATGGTGATCGTATACGATTAACAGGTGAAGGTGAGGTTGCTGAGAATAATGGTCCATCAGGAGATTTGTATGTTCATATTTCTGTTAAAGAACATCCGATCTTCGCTCGTGATGATACTGATCTATATTGTGAAGTCCCGATTAGTTTCACTACAGCAGCATTAGGTGGTGAACTTGAAGTTCCTACCTTAGATGGAAAAGTTAAATTAAAAATTCCCCTAGAAACTCAAAGCGGAAAACTTTTCCGTCTTAGATCAAAAGGAGTTCGTTCGGTGAGGAGCTCAACAAAAGGCGATTTACTTTGCCGTGTTATTATTGAAACACCAGTTAAACTTGATAGGAACCAAAAAGAACTTTTACATCAATTCGAACAATCAATACTTAATCAAGGAACCAAAAATAGCCCACAGGCGAACTCCTGGATGGACGGAGTTAAAAGATTTTTTGATTCAATGGCAGGTTAAGATTAACCTCGTTTTCATCTCATTAGCTCGTTTTCATCTCATTAGAATGTATAATTCTAACTTCAATATAATTTAATAGAGTATATTTATCATGACGGTCAGAGTTGGTGTATGTGGTGCCGCTGGGAGGATGGGTAGGGTTATCCTTGAGGTTTGCAAAGAAACTGATGGTGTTGAAATTGGAGCTGCTATCGAACACATAGAGTCCCCTCATATTGGAATCGATGCTGGCGAACTTGCCGGTATTGGTAAATTAGGTATTGAAATAACAGGCGATATATTGAGTATTATGAATAAGGTTGATGTCATGATTGATTTTACATTGGCAACATCAGCCATTCAAAATATTGATAAGTGTCTATCATCTAATTGTAAGATGGTTATTGGAACAACAGGCTTAAATGATAAAGACCAAGCTAAATTAAAATCAGCCGCGAATGAAATTGCGATTGTTTTTGCTCCTAATATGAGTATAGGAGTTAATCTATGTTTTAAATTACTTGAAACAGCTTCAAACGTAATTGGAGAAGATGCAGATGTAGAAATTATTGAAGCACATCATCGAGACAAAAAAGATGCCCCATCTGGAACTGCAATACGTATGGGTGAAATTGTTGCAGAGATGACTGATCGAAATCTTAAAGATTGTGCGGTTTATGGTAGAGAAGGAACTACAGATTCAAGAGATAAAAATAGTATTGGTTTTGAAACAATTCGTGCCGGGGATATTGTTGGCGATCATACTGTTATATTTGCAACAGCGGGCGAAAGAGTTGAAATCACACATAAAGCAACTTCAAGAAAAACCTTTGCAAGCGGCGCAGTAAGAGCTGCAAAATGGTTGGTTGATAAAGAAAAAGGCTTATTTGATATGCAGGATGTATTGAATTTGAAATAATGTTTTAGATCTGCATTAGAGTTTCTTTCAAAATGCTTTTCGTTGCGATAAGTGCGACGTATAAGGTATTACTAATGATACTTGGCCTTTTAGGTGCTGATTTTTTACCTTCTGCCAATATTTAGAGGTAAGCAAATCTTGATGGTATTTCATGAATTCAGTTTTTAATTGATCGTTCATTGACAGAAATCGAATAAATTCTTCCGGAAATATATCGTGCTCACCAACGTAGTACCAAGTGTCTGCCTGCATTTCATCTTCAATAGAATTTGATTGAGGAATGTCACGAAAAGCACAATCAGTGACCAGAGATACTTCATCATAGTCATAAAAAATAACTCGATTGTGTTGCGTTACACCAAAATTCTTTAGTAGTAAGTCTCCCGGGAATATATTTGTTTTCGCTAAATCTTTTATGGCTTCTCCATAATCAATAATAGCACGTGCAGCTTCTTCAAAAGAGTATTCATTGATATATAAATTTAATGGTCTTACACGTCTTTCGATATAAACATGTTTTAAGATTAGATTGTTTCCCTCTCTTCGTGCACTGATAGAAGCATTTTCCAATAGTTCTTTAATTAATTCTTTTGAAAAACGATCAATAGGAAATTTTAGATTAAGGAATTCTTGCGTATCTATTAACCTACCCGCACGGTCATGCTTCGATACAAGTTTGTATTTAGAAACAACATCTTCACGCGATATTGTTTTCGGGGGCCCAAATGTATCTCTAATTACTTTAAATACGAGATTGTAAGACGGCAAGGTGAATACAATCATAACTAACCCTGTTTCTCCTTCAGCATGCACAAACTTATCTTTAGTTTTTCTCAAATGTTCTGTGAATATTCTATGTCGTTCGGTTTTTCCTTGACGTAATCTTCCGAGCACCGTGTATAACTCATCTATTGGTTTTTTAGGGAGCATTGATTTTAGGAAATGAACAGTACCAATCACTGAATTTGGATCAGCAAAATAATATGAGCGTGTATAACCAAATATTAAACTTATTTCTTTTTCTTCTAGAAAAATAGCATCAACAGATATACCTCGATTTTCATTTTTAAAAGCAATAATTATCGGGGCCTCACCCTCACTAAGTATAAGTTTTCCTACTAAATAAGCACGTGCTGCTTGATAGAAAAATGAGTCAATGAACTCAAATCTTAGATATTCGACATTTTCGGTGAAGTTTTCTTTTGTATATATTTTTATCTTTTTAGAAATTCGTGTCGCATTAAGATTAATATCATCGTATGGAACTCTAAAAGAGAAATCATCCAGTATTGTTTCAAATATACGTTGTAACGATACCCAATACGGGTAACGTCTAATATTGAGGGACATTATGAGATGGAGATCATCTGATGGTCCTGAAGATACGAACTCTAATTCCGGATCGAGACCTTCAGTTCCAAAAATTCGTCGTGTTGTAGAATTAAAAAATGTTTTTATAAAATCATTATCTGGGACTTGATTTAATCGGTCTGCAAAATAATGTCTTATTTCGCGCCATAGCGCCTTATTAGTTAAATGAGAGCCTAAAGTTCTACGTAGCGCTAAAGCAATACGTCTGACTGATTTTTCATAGAGGTCTACACGATCAACAATATCATTCTGATGGCCTTTCCAGTCTTTCTGTTCAAAACGGGTCCTAGCTCGTCGAGTTATGCGGTGGAAATAATTATTGTAACGAATAAAGCCGTCATAGATAATTTGCGAACATTCTGCAATCAGTTCTTTTTCAGACATTGTCTATATGTATAAACCAAGGTTTAAAGATTTAAAATTAATTCATCCGCAAATTCACTGCATTTAATTTCCTTTGCGCCATCCATTAAGCGTGCAAAATCATAGGTTACGGTTTTATTTGTAATAGTTTTATTCATTGAATTAATAATACGTTCCGCAGCCTCAGTCCAGCCTAGATATCTAAGCATCATTTCCCCAGACAATAATAACGAACCTGGATTTACTTTATCCTGATTTGCATATTTTGGCGCTGTTCCGTGTGTTGCTTCAAATATCGCATGCCCAGTATCAAAATTAATATTACCGCCTGGCGCGATTCCAATCCCTCCTACCTGAGCAGCTAGCGCATCAGAAAGATAATCACCATTCAAATTCATTGTTGCAATAACATCAAATTCTTCAGGACGGGTTAATACCTGCTGTAATGTTATATCAGCTATAGAATCTTTAATTAAAATTTTACCTTCTTTTTTTGCTTGAGCCATCTCATCTTCAGCTGCCTCTAATCCTTTTTGCGCACGAGTTCTTTCCCATATATCCCAACTGTATGTTTTATCTTTAAACTCGGTTTCAGCTAGTTCATAACCCCAGTTACGAAACGCTCCTTCTGTAAATTTCATTATGTTACCTTTATGGACGAAGGTAACACTTCTTTGATTATTTTGGATGGCGTAAGAAATGGCTGCACGTACTAATCTATGTGTACCTTCGGAAGATACCGGTTTGATACCAATTCCTGAGGTTTCTGGAAATCTAATTTTTTTGTAATAATTAGGAAAGGCGTCTTTAAAAAAAGCTAGAAACTTTTTATTATTTTCACTTCCTTGTTCAAATTCGATACCAGCGTATATGTCTTCAGTATTTTCTCTGAAGATAATCATATTAATTAATTCTGGTCGTTTAACTGGTGATGGGACACCTTCAAACCAGCGTACGGGCCTAAGACATACATATAAATCTAAAATTTGTCTAAGCGCTACATTTAAAGATCGAATACCCCCTCCGATTGGTGTTGTTAATGGACCTTTGATAGCTACTAGAAATTCATTACATGTATCAATCGTTTCATCTGGTAGCCAACTACCAGTTAACTGATTTGCTTTCTCTCCCGCATAAACTTCCAACCATTTTATTTCTTTTTGACCTTGATAAGTTTTCTCTATAGCCGCATCAATAACTCGTTTAGATGCACGCCATACATCTGGTCCTATTCCGTCACCTTCAATGAAAGGAATAATTGGCCTATCGGGGACAACTAACATTCCATTTTTCATGGAAATACTGTCACCATCCATATTTTTCCTGTCTATTGCGATCATTTGTAATGTCCTTAATTAATTGTAATATTATAGTGTATTTAGGCCCTGCAACGCTGATTATTCCCTTAAATTAATGAGGTAAAAAACCTCCAAATAATTGACATTGGGCAAGATATTGACTATTTTTAACAAATGCGC
>CAJWQR010000021.1 GCA_913045195.1 uncultured Legionellales bacterium
ACAATTCCGGGGATGACGAGTCATAGTCTTGTGCCAATGTCTTGGGGAAAGTGGGGGCATTCTTTTGAAGAGTTAGTAAAAACAATATTAGCAACTAGTTTTTTTAAAAAAAGAGCAAATTGCGCAGGATATTATGACAAATTCTTATAAAGAATCTAATTTTGATACAGAAATATCAGAGCAATCTCATTTTTCGAGACTTTTTGGATATTTTTTTGTTGTGGTTTTTATTGCCTTATTTTTATATGGCGGAAACTATCTATTACATCCAAACACATTACCTATTAAACATGTGAAAGTTGAGGGTAGTTTTGATCGTTTATCACAAACTGAATTGAAAAAGAACGTTGTAAATAATATCCGAGGAGGGTTTTTTAGCCTGAATGTTAATGAGGTTCGATTAGCATTACTAAGTATGCCTTGGGTGAGGGAGGTAACTGTAAAAAGAGTATGGCCAGACTTATTAAAAGTCATTGTATTTGAACAAGTACCGTCTGCACGGTGGGGAGATTTAGGGTTGCTAAATCTATCAGGCGAATATTTTTCTCCAAGCGAGGAAATTATATTCGAAGATCTACCATTATTATTTGGACCGATTAATTCAGAAATTAAATTACTCGATAGATATAAGGTGATACAAGAAAAATTACAATCTTTACCATTTCGATTAAAAGTAGTTTCAGTTATTTTAAATGATAGGCGCGCATATTCTTTTGATTTAGAAAATGAGGTTAGAGTCGTATTAGGAAGACATGCTTTTAATGAAAGGCTTGATCGGTTTCTAAAATTCATTCCTACATTAATTCCAGACGGTATTAATGATATTGACTCAATCGATTTGCGTTATTCAAATGGCCTTTCAGTTTTTTGGAAAAATAAATTTAACATTTCTTCAAATTAATATTGGACGGAGAAGCATGGTAAAAAAAATAGATAAAAATCTTATTGTTGCTCTAGATATAGGCACATCTAAAATAGTTGCCATTGTTGGAGAAATTTCACCTGATAATAAAATTGAAATAATCGGTATTGGTTCTCATCAATCTCGTGGTTTAAGAAGAGGCGTTGTAGTTAACATTGACTCTACAACACAGTCTATACAGCGGGCAATTGAAGAGGCTGAGTTGATGTCTGGTTGCGAGATACATTCAGTATATACAGGGATAGCAGGCAGTCATATACAAAGTTTAAATTCACATGGAATTGTTGCAATTCGGGATAATGAAGTTTCACAAACTGATATAGATCGTGTTATTGATGCAGCAAAAGCCGTAGCTATACCGGCCGATCAGAAAACCATACACGTATTACCGCAGGAATATATTATAGATAATCAAGATGGAATAAGATTCCCAATAGGTATGTCTGGTGTTCGACTTGAAGCAAAAGTTCATTTGGTGACAGGGGCTGTTAGTGCGGCACAAAATATTAACAAGTGTGTTCGTAAATGTGGCTTAGAAGTTGATGATATTGTTTTAGAACAAGTAGCATCAAGCTACTCTGTTTTGACTGATGATGAAAAAGAACTTGGTATCTGCATGATTGATATAGGTGGAGGCACGACAGATATAGCCATTTTTAATGATGGTGAAATTCATCATACTGCTGTTATTCCAATCGCCGGGGATCAGGTTACCAATGATATTGCTGTTGCTTTGAGAACCCCAACACCACATGCAGAAGATATTAAGATTCAATATGCTTGTGCACTTACACAGCTTACGAATAATGAAGAAACTATAGAGGTTCCTGGTGTGGGCGATCGCCCCCCACGTCGTTTAGCTCGCCAAATATTAGCTGAAGTCGTGCAACCACGATACGAAGAGTTATTTATTCTTATACAGGCAGAGTTACGAAGAAGTGGCTATGAAAATCTTATTGCTGCTGGAATTGTTCTGACGGGAGGTAGTTCGAAAATGGAAGGAGTCATAGAGCTGGCCGAAGAAATATTCCATATGCCGGTACGTTTAGGAATACCACAATTCGTAAGTGGGTTAGCTGAGAACGTTAAAAATCCAATTTACGCAACGGGCGTAGGCTTGTTGCTATATGGGTTAGACCAAGATCAGGATCGTTCGACAAGAATTGATATTAATAATGGAGTGAAAGGTATTTGGGGAAGAATGAAGAGTTGGTATCAAGGTCATTTTTAGATTTATAAATTCATTGTAATTTAGGAGGATAAAATTATGCCATTTGAATTAGTCAATGCAACTAATCAACCAGCAATTATTAAAGTAATAGGTGTTGGTGGTGGTGGTGGCAATGCAGTAATGCATATGCTGGGTAGCAACATCGAAGGTGTTGAGTTTATTTGTGCGAATACAGACGCGCAAGCACTCAAGACTTCAGGCGTCGAGCCTGTTTTACAATTGGGTTGCGGCATAACTAAAGGCTTGGGGGCAGGTTCTAATCCCGAAATTGGTCGCCAAGCCGCACTTGAGGACCGTGATAGTATAATGGCAGTTCTTGATGGTGCAGATATGCTTTTTATTGCAGCCGGCATGGGCGGCGGCACGGGTACTGGCGCCGCACCAGTTGTTGCGCAGGTTGCAAAAGAGATGAATATACTGACCGTTGCGGTTGTCACGCGACCTTTTAAGTTTGAAGGTAAAAAGCGAGCAGATGTTGCTGATGAGGGTATTACTGAATTAAAACAATTTGTTGATTCACTAATCACTATACCCAATGAAAAACTTAAAGAAGTTCTTGGCGGCGAGATTACTATGACGAATGCCTTTGGCACAGCAAATGACGTGTTATCGGGTTCTGTGCAGGGTATAGCAGAATTGATAACTCGTCCCGGTCTGATAAATGTCGATTTTGCCGATGTACAAACTGTTATGCGTGAAACAGGTATGGCAATGGTCGGTTCAGGCAAGGCCGAAGGAGAGGACCGCGCAAGAAAAGCCGCCGAGGACGCCATTAATAGTCCTTTATTAGAGGATGTGAATCTGGCCGGCGCTAGAGGCATTTTAGTTAACATTACCGCCGGAGAAGATATGACAATAGCTGAGTTTGAGGAGGTCGGCACCATAGTTAGGGAGTTTGCCGCTGATGATGCAGTTACTATTATCGGAACATGCACCGATCCTGCAATGCCAGACAGTATCAGGGTTACAATCGTTGCTACTGGGCTTGGTGAGAGAACGACGGCAGATACCACGAATGGGAATCGTCCTCAATTGGTGTCGCCAGTTGAGGGTTTGGTGCCTGACTACGCGGAGTTGGATCGACCTACTGTTATGCGACAGGATGCTCATACGAATGAAACTGAAAGTACAGATATTGGTCAAAAAGCAGAGGATGAAGTTACTCGGACTCAGACAGAATATCTTGATATTCCTGCATTTTTAAGAAGACAAGCAGATTGAGAGTATTGGGAAATATTATAATATAGCTCTAGATAGGAGGAAGATTTTTGATTAGCCAACTTTAATTTTTATTAAAATTTGCCAGGTAATAATTAAGTTATTAGAATGCTTAATTGAATCCCAAGAACTTATTAAATTTTAAGCTAACTTAATGATCAAGCAGCGCACATTAAAGAATGTGATTAGGGCAACCGGGGTAGGTTTGCACACAGGAAAGAAAGTGCTTCTTACTTTACGACCAGCTACGGCTAATACTGGTATCATATTTCGTAGAGTTGACCTTGATCCAACTGTAGAAATTCCTGCCAAACCAAAATATGTTGGGGATACTAGTCTTTCCACAACACTAGTAAAAGACAATATTCGTATATCGACCGTTGAGCATTTGCTTTCAGCACTAGCTGGTTTTGGAATCGATAATGTATTTGTTGATCTTACTGCCGATGAAGTTCCTATTATGGATGGTAGCGCAGGACCATTTGTTTTTTTAATACAGTCTGCTGGCATAGCAGAGCAAAATGTTGCTAAGGAATTTTTAAGAATAAAAGAAAAAGTTCGTGTTGAAAGAGATGGGAAATGGGCAATGTTTGAGCCCTTTGATGGTTTTAAGGTTGGTTTTAGTATTGAATTTGATCACCCTGTTTTTAATCAAAATAATTGTCACGCGGAAATTGATTTCTCAACAACATCATTCGTTAAAGAAGTAAGTCGCGCCCGTACATTTGGATTTATGCGTGATGTTGAATTATTACAACAAAAAAATCTAGTATTGGGCGGGAGTTTAGATAACGCAGTGGTAGTTGATGATTATAGAATACTTAATGAGGATGGTCTTAGGTATGCTGATGAATGTGTTAAGCATAAGATTCTTGATGCTATAGGCGATTTATACTTACTAGGGCATAGCTTAATCGGAGCGTTTAAAGGACATAAATCCGGACATGCACTAAACAATACATTAATACGAGAATTACTTTTAAATGAAGATGCATGGGAATTAGTGAGTTTTGAGACTGAATATAAAGCACCAATTTCATTCATGCAGACAATATCTGCAAATTAAATTTTTAGAAAATTTGTTTTATTAATTTGTATTTTTGTTTAATAGTAAAAAGTAATTTATTAGAGATTATTTTTTACTCTAATTCTTATTGTTTTTATAGCAGTAAAATTTAGCTGGTTATTCATTATATTTAATATCACTGGGATATTGTAACGAAGGCGAGTCGCCCAAGATGAGGAATCGACTACAATAGTTGCTATGTCATTATTTATGTTAGAGAGTTGAAAATGGTCTTGTATGCCCAAATCCAAGTATTTTTTTAATTTAGTATCAACTTGGTTAAAAGAAATAGCCTTTTTATAAAGATTAGAAATTGGTGACTTTTTGTCAAATAGTAATGAGCTGATATGTTGAGATTTATCCACTTTTATGGGTATTTTTTGATTATACTTAACAAATTGTCTGATTTAATTTGAATTATATATGCAATTATTCTTAATAACAAAATCAAGAAATAAGAGCCTGTCGTTTACTCTTGGGCCTATTAGTCTGTGTATAATGCTTTTTACAGGGGTGATGGCTAGCCTACTGATTTTTCATGCTGGCGGCAACTATATGATGAACATGACCCGAGGCTCATTCAAAATTTTATATGACCAAACGGCACCAGTTTGGAGCAAAGAGATAGCGGTTCAGCAAAAAACGCTTAATCAATTACAAGAAAGCGCTGAGAATGGTCTTGATGCGTTAGCGACGAAACTAAGCAAATTACAAGCTAGAGTTATGCGCTTAGATGCTCTTGGTTCTCGTCTAGCGAGTTTTGTTGAATTTACTGATATAGATTTTGATATTTCAATCACACCTGGTATAGGCGGGCGTGAACCAGCAGATAGTCTTTATTCAATGCAAGTTGACGATTTTGTTGCTGCACTTGAGGAATTAAATTATAAGATACAAGATCGCGCAGAAAAATTAGAAGCTATGGAATCAATGCTCATAGACAGAACGATACAAAATCAAATTCCATCTGGCTCACCTACTAGCGATGGGTGGATTTCATCAGCATATGGCAGAAGGCCTGACCCAATCACCGGAAAAATACAATTTCATCAAGGAGTTGACTTTGCGGGTAGAGCTGGCTCACAAATACAAGCAGTTGCTTCTGGAGTAGTAACATGGTCTGGTAATCGATATGGGTATGGAAATATAGTCGAAATTAATCATGGAAATGGATTCCAGACGCGTTATGCGCACCACAAAAAAAATCTCGTTGTAGTTGGTCAGAAAGTTGATAAGCACCAAGTTATAGCTCACATGGGTGAATCGGGTAGAGCAACAGGGCCACATGTACACTTCGAAGTAATAAAAAATGGAACTCCCATAAATCCTATAAAATATATTTCTTCGAAATAAACACTTTTCTTTATTAACTTACCAATTAGAATTTATTGAGCGTAAAATTACGTGTAACTTTTACGTAACAATAGAATTAAATAACTATGATTATAAAATTTTTAAGAAAACTATTTGGGAGTCGAAACGATCGTGTTATTGGCCGATTGAGTAAAATTGTAAAAAAAATAAATTTACTGGAAAATGATCTCAAATTACTAGACGAAAGTGATTTTCCCGGCAAAACAAACGAATACAGAAAAAGAATTAATGAGGGAGAAAGTTTAGACGATATTTTGCCCGAAGCATTTGCACTAGTTAGAGAAGCCGGTAAACGTGTTCTAAATATGCGTCATTTCGATGTGCAACTAATCGGTGGCATGGTATTACACCACGGGAACATTTCGGAAATGCGGACAGGTGAAGGAAAAACACTAGTCGCAACTCTGGCCGCGTACTTAAATTCTTTAACGGGTTCTGGTGTTCATATAATTACTGTAAATGATTATTTAGCAAAGCGCGATGCCGAATGGATGGGGCAGTTGTATAATTTCCTCGGATTAAGTACCGGCGTTATTGTATCAGGCTTGTCAATGGAAGAAAGAAAAGCTGCATATTTATGTGACATAACATATGGAACAAACAACGAATTTGGATTTGACTATTTGCGAGACAACATGGCATTTAGTATTGATGGGAAAGTTCAGAGGAAATTAAATTATGCAATTGTTGACGAGGTTGATTCGATATTAATTGATGAGGCAAGAACACCATTAATTATTTCAGGAACAGTTGACGATAAATCAGAATTATATTTAAAAATAAATGAATTGATTCCGACATTAGTTATTCAAGAAAATGATAATGATTCTGGTGATTTTACCTTAGATGAAAAGTCTAAACAGGCCTATTTTACTGAAGTTGGACATGATCATATTGAGCAGCTTTTAAGGGAAAATAATATTATTAAAGAAGAACAAGGATTATATGATCCAGTGAATATGGGGGTTCTTCACCATCTAAATGCAGCTTTAAGAGCCCATCACTTATTTAGTAATGATGTAGATTATCTTGTTCAAGATAATCAGGTAGTTATTGTCGATGAATTTACGGGGCGTTCAATGCCGGGCCGTCGTTGGTCCGATGGTTTACATCAAGCGATTGAGGCGAAAGAGAATGTCCCTATACAAAGCGAGAATCAGACACTCGCATCAATAACATATCAAAATTATTTTCGATTGTACTCTAAGCTATCGGGGATGACTGGAACGGCTGATACAGAAGCCCCTGAGTTTCAGTCAATTTATAATCTTGAGGTTCTTGTAATTCCAACACATATGATAATGATCCGAGATGATCAAAGTGACATTATCTTTCTAACATCAAAAGAAAAATTTATAGCAATAGTTGAGGATATAAAAAATTGTCAGGCAAAGAACCAGCCTGTTTTAGTGGGAACTGCATCAATTGAAGTATCTGAATATTTATCAGATTTATTAAATAAAAATAAAATTAAACATCAGGTATTAAATGCAAAATTTCATGAAAAAGAAGCCGATATAATAGCCCAAGCTGGTCGCCTTGGAGCAGTTACTATAGCAACAAATATGGCGGGTCGCGGAACAGATATTGTGCTTGGTGGAAATTATGATGTTGAGATTAAAGCGATGGATAATTCATCAATAGAAAAAGTGAACGCACTTAAAAAAGATTGGGATGAACGCCATAAAAAAGTTATTGAGAGCGGAGGATTGCATATAATTGGAACCGAAAGACATGAGTCGAGGCGTATTGACAATCAACTTCGTGGTCGTTCAGGACGTCAAGGGGATCCTGGCTCAAGCAGATTTTATCTTTCATTGGAGGATAATTTAATGCGTATCTTTGCAAATGATTGGGTTTCATCAACTATGGAAAAGCTTGGCATGGGAGAAGGCGAAGCTATTGAATCAAGACTGGTTTCCCGAGCAATTGAAAATGCACAAAGAAAAGTCGAAGCTCATAATTTTGACATTCGTAAGCATCTACTTGATTTTGATGATGTGGCAAATGATCAGAGAAAAGTTATATATGAGCAACGAGACGATTTACTCAATAGTGAAGTGGTTACTGAAGAAGTAGAATTAATGCGTCTTGATGTGTTTGATGCAATTTTAGATAGTTATATCCCACATGAAAGCATGCATGAAATGTGGGATATTGGTGGATTGGAGGAAATACTCCAAAATGAATTTGGTATTACTGTTGACATAAAATCATGGTTAGATGGTGATGAATCATTACATGAAGAAACATTACGTCAAAAGGTTCATCAAGAATTAGATAAAATATACGGAGATAAAGAAAAAGATATAACTACAGAACTAATGAGACGCATTGAAAAACAAGTCATGCTAGATGTCATGGATAGACATTGGAAAGAAAACCTAGTTAATATGGATTATCTTAGACAAGGAATAGGCCTTAGAAGTTTTGCAGCTAAAAACCCTAAGCAAGAATATAAGCGAGAGGCCTTTGATTTGTTTTTGCAAATGTTAGAAAATATCAAACGCGATGTTATAGTTTTTTTATATAGGGTGAGCATTAGAACAGAAGAAGATATTGAATTAGCAGAAAACAGAGAAAACAAACAAAAGGTAAATTATAGGCATCCTTCAGTTTCAAGTAGCTTAAGTAATAATCCTCAGGAAGAAGGTTCTCCCGATAAACCCTATGTAAGGGGTAAGCCGAAAATAGGACGTAATGAACCATGTCCTTGCGGATCAGGAAAAAAATATAAGCAATGTCATGGAAGCTTAACTTAATAGTATATAATTCTATTAATTATCTTTAATAAGAGGAAGTTTAGAGATGTCAGTAGGGTTAAAGTATCCTCAATCACTTATAAAAATAAAAGGTATTCGGCTTTCAGCCAGTTCAGCAAAGATTTATCGCAAAAAACGTGATGATATAGCGTTAATAGAAATTACCGACGGTAGTGTTACTTCGGCGGCTTTTACTCAAAATCGTTTTTGTGCTGCACCAGTTCAGATTTCAAAAAATCATTTAAGTAAATCCAAGCCACGTTATTGTTTAATTAATGCGGGTAATGCTAACGCTGGTACGGGTGAAGACGGCCTTTCGAACTCAAAAGCTATCTGCAGGGAACTTGCGAAGATAACTAATTGTAATGAAAATGAAATACTACCATTTTCAACAGGGGTTATTGGAGAAGATTTACCAGTAGAAAAAATAAATAAAGCACTTCCCCAGTTAGTTAAAAACTTGTCTGAAGATTGCTGGGTTAATGTCGCAAAGTCAATTATGACTACTGATACGATACCTAAAGCTGTATCAAGTCAGATAAGCATTGCAAATTCGACAGTCAGTGTTACTGGTATTGCTAAAGGATCTGGCATGATAAAACCAGATATGGCAACCATGCTTTCATTCGTAGCGACTGACGCAAATATAACAAAAGATGCTTTAGATAAAATTAGAGATCATGCTCTCATTAAAAGTTTTAATAGAATCACTATTGATGGAGATACTTCCACTAACGATTCATTTCTTTTAATTTCAACATGTGCAATAGATGCCCCAATAATAGATAAAAAAGACAGTAAAGAGTTTAAAATATTAGAGAATGAAATTATAAAAGTCTGCCGTGAACTAGCTCAAGCAATTGTCCGTGACGGTGAAGGAGCAACAAAATTTTTATCAATTCAAGTTGATGAAGGTATAGATTCATCTGAATGCCTTTCGGTAGCATACAAAGTTGCAGAATCACTTCTTGTAAAAACTGCTTTTACAGCTTCAGATCCTAATTGGGGAAGAATAATAGCAGCAATAGGAAATTCTAATATAAGAGATCTAGATATTCATAAAATAGATGTTTATATCGATAATATTTGTATTGTTAATAATGGCGAGAGATCAAAAACATATAGTGAAGATAAGGGGATGAAGGTAATGAGACAAAATGAAATAATTTTGAGAATAAACCTTCGAAGGGGCACATTTAGTGAGGAGATATGGACTACGGATTTATCTTATGAGTATATAAAAATTAATGCCGAATATCGTAGTTGATATAAAATGAATTCAAGAATAAACGTTGTCGTTGGTATTCTTTATAATAGTAACAAAGATGAGATATTAATAACAAAAAGAACAGGTAAGCAATATTTATCAGGTTACTGGGAATTCCCTGGCGGGAAGACCAAAAAAAACGAAGACTCGTTTTCAGCGCTAAGCCGTGAATTTTATGAAGAACTAGGAGTGAGTGTTGCGAAAGCTAGAAGATTAATTAAAATTAACCATGATTATACCGAAAAAAAAGTATTACTAGATGTTTGGAAAATTTATGAATGGGACGGGGACCCTTATAATCGTGAAAATCAAGAAATCAGATGGTCAACAATAAATAATTTAAGTAATTATAAATTTCCTGAGGCTAATAAATATATTATTCAAACGCTCTATTTACCGGATACTTACGGTATAAGCCGAAAGACTTATAAAGATTATTCTCATTTATTTTCTACAGCTAGAGATTATTTTAATTCTGGGTTAAAAATATTTCAGTTAAGATTAAACTTTGAAAGAGATGCGAAGTTTAAAAAAAATATTGAGAAAATAAGTAAAGAAGCAAAAAAGAATAATGCAAAGCTAATTTTAAATGGACTCGCTTCAGATATTGAACATTATACCGTAGATGGCATACATCTTAAATCAAAACAACTTCTAAATTATACTAGCAGGCCAATCAGCGGAAACTATATATTAGGGGCTTCATGTCACAACGAAAAAGAACTTATCCAAGCAAATAAATTAAATGTTAATTATGCATTTATATCACCTGTTTTGAATACAAACAGCCATCCAACCGAAGACCCACTAGGTTGGGGTAATTTCAAAAATCTTGCAAAAAAGGCGAATTTTCCAGTGTATGCTCTTGGAGGGATATCTCCGCTTGATTTAAGTGTTGCAGAAGAACATGGCGCATATGGAGTTGCGACGATAAGTACAATTCATGAATTATTCTAATTAAGCAGAATTCAATAAATCTTCAAAATTTACATTTTTTCTTTTTATAAAAAAGTATTGCCAATTTATAAAATACAACAGCAAAGCTCAAAGTGAACATCATTATGTGTTTGTATTGGCCTAGCATTAGAATCAACGCCTTTCATAAATCTTATTGTGAATCTATGTTTAACTCCGCTTATATCTGGATAATAAGGACTTATAGAACTTATATTTACTCGTATTAATTGGCAGGATATATTTACCCCTATTTGTTTATGATAAAAACCTGATTCAGCATCTTCATGAGTAGGTGTGCTAGATTTTCTTATGTTTTCCAGTAATATATAAATTGAATCTTTTATTGGCATAAGATCTGATGACCAATCAATTAAATCTTGCTTTCTTTCAAACTCTGACTGTTTAAGCCAGTAATGGAGTCTTGGTAAATCAAAATTACAAGTTCCACCAAGAATACTTATCCTTTGACTAAAAACTTTCATTAATTCATTATTCTTTAAAATACTTCCCGGATGATATGATTGATCTTGAAGAAGTATTAATTTTTCATCAATTATATTATTTATCATATTTACTCTTTCAGTATCAACCTCACTATTATTCCTCAATGTATTGAATACATCTTTCTGTCTTTTTAGTTCTTTAATAATTTCATTTCTTATGTCTGAACGCACCAAAAGATCATTGATCTGTAGAAGTGATTCCAAGATAGAGCTACAATTTTTTTGAATATCATTGTTTAAGCGGTAGTCAAAAGTATTATAAAGATGCTCAAAACGTAATAAGTTTCTTATTCGTTCATGCATCGGATGCTCATATGTTACTATTTCATTATTCATTTTTTTTCATAATGGGTAAGATCAATAACGTTTATGTAGATTTTTCTTTACTTAATGTCAAATATTTTTTATGTAAGATATTAATATATTCATTAAGATTTACAATTTCATTGTTGTTTTCAATTATATCGTCTGCATATTTCAAACGCTCAGATCTTGTCGCTTGTGTTTTAATTATTTTTCCCAATAAAGCAGGCGATATACAATCTCTTTTAGTAACTCTTTCGAATTGTATTTTTTCAAGCACATCAACTAATAATACTTTATCGAAATATTTTACTGATTTTGTTTCAATAAGGAGCGGAACAATAACTAAACAATATGGATAATTAATAAGAGAGGCTTGAATATCAATATTTTTAAAAATTACAGGATGCGTGATATTTTCAAGTTTTATTCTCGCTTTGTCATTATTAAAGATAATATTGCGTAATTTATTACGATCTATTGTTTCTTTGTTCGTTAGAATTTCTTCCCCAAATTCATTTACGATATCTTTAAAACATGGTTTTCCTGGCAACATAATCTCTTTTGAAATTATATCCGAATCAATAATAGGGACACCAAGACTCTTAAATATAGAGGCAACGGATGTTTTCCCAGTGCCAATGCCGCCAGTTAACGCTATAGTTAGTACTTGTGGCATTTCACATTACTGCGTTTAAATAAGCAGAAATCATATACGGCCCAAGTATCATTGATACCCAACCTGCAAATGCTAAATAAGGTCCAAACGGTATTCCCTTATGCCTGTCATAAGATTTATTGATTATTAATGATATTGCTACAACAGTACCAATAAGCGAGGATATGATAATGATGGGTAAGAGATTTTGCCATCCAAACCATGCGCCAAGAACAGCTAAGAGCTTAAAATCTCCATGACCCATTGCTACTTTTCCAGTAATTAATTTAAAAACGGCATAAACAGCCCACAAAATACCATAACCAAATATTGCGCCAAGAATACTTGAATTAATATCGGTAAAAATATTAAAAAGATTTATAAGAATTCCAAGCCATAAGAAAGGCAGGGTTACGTCATCAGGTAAATATCTTGTGTCAAAATCTATCACACTTAATACGATAAGCGCCCAAGTTAAAAATATCGCAAAAAAAGCCTGTAATGAAACACCAAAGAAGTGAGCAACTATGCATATAGATAGAGCACTAATAAGTTCAATTATAGGATAACGAGGCGATATTTTTTTATTACAGTTACTGCATTTTCTTTTTAGAAATAAATAACTCAATAAAGGTATGTTTTCAATTATTTTTATTTTATGTTTACAAAATGGACAATGAGACGGAGGGCTAACTAAGTTAAAGATTTCATTTTTACTAAGCTCTTGGTTATTAATTTCTAGCAAATCACAGCATTCTTTTTGCCAATTTCTTTCGATCATTTTAGGCAATCTTATTATTACTACATTTAAAAAACTACCGACAACAAGTCCGACTAAAAAAACTAAAGATAGATAAAAATTAGGATGAGTTTGGAGAAATTCAACGAATGTATACACGGGTTATCTCTGTAAATTAGTCTTTCACTAAATTTAAGATATCAGCGAAAAGAAACATACAAAATATTTATATCAATTAATTTATTATTTTTATACAACAGCGCCCATTTTGAAAATTGGTAGATACATACCAACAACAATACCACCTATAACGACCCCCAAGAAAGCCATGATCATTGGTTCCAATAGGCTAGTCAAAGCTTCAACCGCATCATCAACTTCCTGCTCGTACCAATCAGCAACTTTTCCAAGCATCGTATCAATAGCACCAGATTCCTCACCAATTGCAACCATTTGAACAACCATATTTGGGAATAATCCTGTATCACGCATCGATGCTTGAAGCTGCGTTCCTGTTGAAATCTCATCCTTCATTTTCATTGTTGCGTCATAAAAAACAATATTACCACAGGCACCAGCAACTGAAGTCATTGCTTCAACTAAAGGAGTTCCTGCAGCAAACATCGTCTCTAGTGTGCGCGCAAATCTTGCAATAGCAGATTTTTCCAGTAAGTCACCAAGGACAGGAATTTTTAGCATCGCCCGATCAAGGAAATGTTGGGCAGCAATCGAACGTTTTTTAAGCTCAAGTAATCCAAAAACAGTCGCACCTAAAATTCCAAACATTATCCACCAATTAGCAACAAAGAAATTCGAAGCATCTATTAGGAATTGTGTTAATCCTGGCAAATCAGCACCAAAACTTCCAAATAATTCAGAAAATTGTGGGATAACAAAAATCATCAAGATAGTGACAACAATTATTGCGGCGACAATAACTGCAGCTGGGTAAAAAAGAGCAGATTTAATTTTTGATTTTAACGCTTCTGTTTTTTCCAGATAAGTTGCCAATTTATGTAAAATAGCTTCCAAAATCCCGGCATGCTCTCCCGCTTCAATGAGGTTGCAGTAAAGAGAATTGAAATGAAGAGGATGTTTTTTTAAAGCCTCGGCTAAATTATTACCAGATTCAACATCGGCTTTTATAGCTAAAATTAAATCTTGCATTCCCTTATTGTCATGTCCACGACCAGTAATTTCAAATGATTGCACTAGAGGTACTCCGGAGGACATCATTGTCGCCAGCTGACGACTCCATATGCAAATATCTTTTGGCACTATTTTCGCTTTACCAGCGCCGAAAAGAGGTTTTGGTTTCTTTTTAACTTTGGTGGGATTAATTTTTTGTCGTCTAAGTACCGCCCTGACTAGCGCCTCACTTTGACCACTAACTTCTCCTTTTACTCTTTTACCGGAAGCGTCCTTGCCCTCCCAAATAAACATTTCACTTTTTTTTATGTCTGCCATTTTTATTTACTCTAACGTTACCCGATTAACTTCAGCTAAACTTGTAATTCCATCTGCTACTTTTTGTAAACCAGACCTTCTAATATTCCATGTTCCTTCTGCAGCAGCTTGGTCTGCCAATTGTACTGCATTTGCACCTTCAATTATTAATCGTTTCATGTCATCGGATATGGGCATAACCTGATAAATACCAGCCCGCCCTTTATAACCTGGGCTATCCTCGCTCTCTTCACCTGGGCCATAGAGAGTTATGCCAGCTTTAATCATATCCTCAGGGAAATCTTCTTTTTTAAGCGCATCATCAGGCATTTTAATTTCCACTCGATTATCCGGGTTGAGCCGCCGAAGCAATCGTTGCGCAGTAATGAGATTAATACTAGTTGCCACCGCAAACGCTTGTACACCCATATCCTGTAAGCGTGTTAGTGTTTGTGGACCATCATTTGTATGCAATGTGGACATTACCATGTGTCCTGTTTGAGCGGCCTTCACAGCAATACCCCCTGTCGTGATATCCCGTATTTCCCCCACGAGTATGATATCCGGGTCTTGTCTTAAAAATGCCTTGAGCGCTTTTGGGAAATCCATACCCGTTTTCTCATCTATTTGAACCTGGTTGACCCCAGGTAGATTGATTTCTACAGGATCTTCAGCAGTTGAAATATTTATATCTGCTTGATTTAAAATATTAATTCCCGTATACAAAGAGACCGTTTTTCCTGAACCTGTAGGCCCCGTTACCAGAAACATCCCATAGGGTTTATGAAGGTTTGTTAAGAACATTTCTTTTTGATGTTTTTCATATCCAAGTTGATCAATTTGCAGTGCAGCAGCATCAGAATCTAAAATACGCAGAACTACTTTTTCACCAAATAGTGTTGGACAAGTACTAACACGAAAATCGATCGATTTTGATTTTGAGATTTTTAATTTAATACGCCCATCTTGAGGTACTCGTCTTTCGGAAACATCTAGACGCGACATAACTTTTATGCGAGCTGCAATCTTCCCCGATAAACTCATGGGCGGTTTTGCTACCTCTGATAAAACACCATCTACACGAAAACGTACTCGATATAGTTTTTCGTAGGGCTCGAAATGAAGGTCCGATGCTCCTTTTTTAATTGCATCCAGTAAACACTTATTTACAAAGCGTACAACGGGAGCGTCATCAACATCAGAATCATCTTGCTCTTGGGGGCTATCTTCTGCGACTTCTAAATCATCTAGATTGTCAAAATCATCATCATCCATATCACCAAGGCCACCATCTGTATCTTCGATAACTTTCTCTATTTTTTTAAATAATTTATCAGCTTCTACAACAACAGCGTGGGCGGTGAGACCTGTAGCAAATTTTATTTCATCAAGGGCTTGAATATTTGTTGGGTCAGAAACAGCTACAGTAAGACGTTTTCCACGTTTAAAAATTGGTAATGCAGAATGTTTTTTAATCAAATCATTCCCAACCAGTTTTATTATCTCAGGATCTATTTCAATTAAATCGATAGCTACAATTGGCATACCAAATTCTTTAGCAGCGGCAGTAGCAACCGTTGCCCCGGGCACCACTTTATTCTCTACTATAAGATTGACGAAAGGAGTTCTCTTTTTTTGTGATTCTAAAAAGAGTTTTTCCGCGTTTTCCTGGTCAATATAACCCCCTCGTACAAGGGTACGGGCGAGACCGCTGAGCGCTATGGTTTTTTCATTTGTTGCCATAATAATAATTTCTTCAAGATATCTCTTAAATTACTATTCTAAATATAGATTATATGTGGCAAATAACCAACTTTAAATTACTATTAAAACCGTGAAAATAGCCCAGAAATTCTGAAATTTCATAATTTTTCATGAAAAGAGGGGTTATCTTATAGTGTTTTAGAGTAGGTTTGCAGATTCTAATTCCCCACTTTTTAAACTCATTTTATTTTGAATCAAGCATTTTGTAGAGCCACCGTAAATACTGCATTAAATGTTTCTTTTTTAGATAATCAATTTCGGTTAATCAATCCAAATCATTGAGGCTGTTCGACCAGTATCACCATCTCGACGATACGAAAAGAATAGGCTATCCATTTGATAAGTACAAAGACCACATTCATGAATTTTATTTATACCTGAATTTTTAAGGAGAATTTTTACAATATCACCTAAACTACAATACCAATTTTTTTTGTTACTTTTTTTGAATGCGCTTTCTAATGAATTTGAATAATCTAGAAAATTAGAATACACGTCTTCACCAATTTCATAATACTTATTACTTATACATGGCCCAATCCAAACAATGGTTGATCTAGGGCAGGAAAATATTTTTACTGCGTTTTCAACAACCCCCCGACAAATACCCTTCCATCCAGCATGTATTGCTGCAACTTTTGTCCCTTCACTGTTAGAAAATAGGATAGGAACACAGTCCGCTGTTGTGATAACACAGACTCTATTTTTCTTTGTTGTATAACTACCATCTACTTTTAAATTATCAGGAACATGATTAATAGAAAGTATTTTTTCGCTATGTGTTTGCTCAAGCCAAACAGGTTCTTCATTAAGCTCTAGATGATGCGCAAGAGCACTGCGATTTTTTTTAACATTTTTAGGATCATCGCCAACATTAAGGGATAGATTAGATTCATTGTAAGGACTTCTACTGCATCCGCCTGTTCTTATCGAAGTACCAGCCTTTATATGATTTGGAGCAGACCAATTTGCTTTTAGCCAAAAAATTTTTTTTTCTTTAATCATGCATTTCTAAAATATTTATTAGGTTATTCATATCATCGGGAAGCTCAGCTTTAAGGCTAATTATTTTTTTTGATATGGGATGAGTAAATTCGAGATTATATGCATGTAAGGCCTGACGTTTGAAATTTTTAATAAACTCACGCAAAGAAGCATTGATTCCTTTTTTTATGAAGGTATTTTTCCCGTATAAAGGATCTCCTATGATTGGGTGTTTTTCGTTATTCATATGTACTCTAATCTGATGAGTTCTGCCAGTACCAAGCTGTATATCAAGATAGGTGTAATGCTGAAATTTTTTTATTATTCTGTAGTGAGTTGTTGCTAATTTACCTTTATCTGTAACCGCCATTTTTGTTCTATGTACCGGATGTCTACCAATTTTATTTTCAATTACCCCCCCTGCTACTAGTTGCCCACAAATTATTGCTTTGTAATTACGTTTTATGTTTCTTTTTTGGAGTTCATTTACCAGATAGGTATACGATTCAATTGTCCTAGCAATAATCATAATGCCCGTTGTATCTTTATCTAGTCGATGGATGATGCCCGCTCGCGGCAAAACATCAAGTTTTTCATCGAAGTGTAATAAGGCATTTACGAGCGTATGTTTTTGGTTGCCTGCGCCAGGGTGCACAACTAATCCTGCCGGTTTATTGATTATTATAATTGCCTTATCTTCATGAATAACATCAAGATCAATGTGTTCTGCTTGGTGTTTATCAATACTTTTAAGAGTTGTATTTATTTTAATAATATCACCAGAATTAACTACATTACGTTGTTTGTATTTTGAATTGTTAACTTCCACTTCTCCCGCCTTAATCCATGATTGAATTCGTGAGCGCGAGTGCTCTGGAAACAGTTTCGAAAGAGCCAGGTCAAGGCGTTTACCTTTAAATTTCTCCGGTATAACAATTTCTAATTGAATTTTTCTCATAATCTTTGAAGCTTTGCCCTTAAGAAATTATTAGGTTAACCTAGATACTATGCGCAATTTAATATTTTTTTTAGTTATTTTTTCACTACCTGGATGTTCTTATTTTGAAGAAAAAGAAGACGTTACGAAAACTTGGGATGCCGATCGTCTTTATGCTGAAGCAAAGGGTAATTTAGATGCTGGAAATTATGCTGGGGCAGTTGATTTTTATCAACGTTTAGAAGCGAGATACCCATTTGGCAATCATGCGCAACAGGCACTTTTGGATTTGTCATACGGTTATTTCAAAAGCGAACAACATGACGCCTCAATCGCCTCATGTAATCGTTTTATCAAATTATACCCACAAAATCTTCACGTTGATTATGCCTATTATTTAAGAGGATTAGCATACTTCAATAAAGGGAAGGCTTCCGTACACCGATTTATACCAAATGAAATTTTAGATGAATCAAAAAGAGACCCGGGGAGCGCATTTCGATCTTTCCAAAATTTTTCTGATTTAATAAAAAAATTTCCTGAAAGTGAATATATTGAGGATGCGGAAAAACGTATGCGACACTTACGAAATAATCTTGCTGAAAATGAAGTTCATATAGCAAATTATTATATGCGTCGAGGTGCATTTATTGCGGCTGCAAATAGAGCAAGATATGTTATTGAAAATTATGATCGTACACCTGTTGTGCCAGAGGCACTGATTCTTATGGCGAAAGCATATCGCGTTCTGGAAATGGAAGATTTAGCCAATGATGCGCTTAGAATTTTGAAACTAAATTACCCCAATCATCCCGGTATTTATCAAATCGAAGAATTAGAGATTAAATAATCTATTTTTTTTCAATGTAACCAGAACTAATTGGGTATCGCCTATCCCTACCAAATGCTTTTTTAGTTATCTTTATTCCTGGCGCGGCTTGTCTTCTTTTGTATTCGTTTTTATCAACAAGGTTAATGATGTTATATACAGTTTCAGAATCGAAACCATGTTTAATAATTTCTTCTGGGTGTTTATCAAGTTCGATATATAACTCAAGAATCGGATCAAGTATTTCGTAATCCGGCAGCGAGTCTTGATCTAATTGATTTTCACACAGTTCAGCGCTTGGCGGCCTATTTATTATGTTTACGGGGATGATTTCTTCCTTTTTGTTACGCCACTTTGCAAGCCGATAAACCAAAGTTTTCCATAAATCTTTAAGCGGCGAATAACCGCCCGCCATATCCCCATAGAGTGTTGCGTAGCCGACAGACATTTCACTTTTATTTCCAGTTGTTAAGACAAGCTTATTATATTTATTCGATATTGCCATTAATAATATTCCTCTACTTCGTGCCTGTATATTTTCTTCTGTTGTATCAATTGAAGATTTTTTAAAGCTGGGTTTAAGCACTTCAAGAAAGGCTGAAAATGGTGGTTCAATAGAAATTATTTCATAAGAAACATTTAATTTTTTTGCTAACATACGCGCATCATCAATACTCATTTTCGCGGTGTAGCGCGAGGGCATAATGAGCGCCTCTACATTTTTTGAACCTAGCGCATCTACGGCGATGCAAAGCGTTAGCGCAGAATCAATCCCCCCGGATAACCCAATGATTACACCTTTAAAGTTATTTTTTCTTACATAATCTCTAACGCCGAGTACGAGAGCATTATAAATACTTTCTTCATTGATTAAATTTGAACCATTAGTCTTTATTTGTTGTGTAATTTTCGGATTTTTAATATCTATATGAGCTTCAAATAAACCTTCTTTAAATTCTGCAGCACGAAAAATAGCATTTCCATTGTTATCAAAGACCATGGAGTTTCCGTCAAAGACTAATTCATCCTGCCCGCCAACTAAATTAACATAGACAATATGCATGCCGGATTTTGCAGCTCTTTTTGAAATTAACTTTTCTCGTTCAAAAATTTTATTTTTATCATAAGGAGAAGCATTTATATTAAATAATATTTTAGCGTTTGCAGCGGTAGCGTCTTCTGTTGGTTTTGAAACCCATATATCTTCACAAATGCTAAGTGCAGCAGTGACTCCGTTAATTTCAAATAAACAGGGGCTATCGACGCCAGGTGTAAAATATCGTTTCTCATCAAATACACCATAATTTGGCAAATATTGTTTAGAGTAGGTTTTTTTAATTTCTTTATTATGTATAAGGCTACAGGCGTTATAGAGTTTTCCTTCCTTTCTTAATGGGTAACCCAAAATAACATGAATGTTTTCGGTTGAAATTTTTATTTTGTCTAATGCAATATTTATGGCTTCATTAAATGCCGGCCTTAATAATAAATCTTCCGGTGGGTATGAGCTAATACTGAGCTCCGGGAAAATAATAATATCTGCTTTGTAATCATTATTTGCTTTTTTTATTGCTTTTATTATTTTGTCTGTATTACTTTGTATATCGCCAACAGTGAAATTTAATTGACCGATAATCATGTGGATATTGCTATTTGCCATAACTTATTTGTTGATTTCTTGAAATAAAAAATAATTATATATTTTTAAAACAATATTTGTTTCATCAACTCCCCCAATCTTACAGGAGAGCGTACTATTATTTATATTCGCTTTTTTTGGAGTAGTATATTTACTCGCTGCTGTTTTTATACCCCCCCTATAACAGGCATCTATCAAGGCTGCGCTGGGCATAGAACCGTGTCTGGATACCCCCAGAATCTCTTGTTAACAGTAATTTTGCCCGTAAAATAAATTTTAACGTGTCGAAGTTATAAAATACCCCGAATAAGTACTTTTCTGCATTAAATTGCCATCATCGAACTACACGTGGCAAGGGCAGTATAAGCAAAAAATATACAATAATCATATACTTATTGTATTTTATAATTTATTTATAAAAAATATCACTTGTATGGTGTCTTTTCTAATTTAAATTTTTATGTGGGTAAAAGTGACTTCTATGGCCTAATTCGGTTGCTTTTCTCTATATGCTACCTATAATTTAGCTGAGATTTAGTTTGATATTTAACGTTAATAAATCAAGATACACAAACAATAGAACCATATGATCTTCGAAGGAGAGGTAGGGCATGAAAAAACAACAAGGTTTTACACTGATAGAATTAATGATCGTCGTTGC
>CAJWQR010000022.1 GCA_913045195.1 uncultured Legionellales bacterium
ATCTTAGAAAGAATTAATGAAAATCACTCTAAAATTAGCATAATTAGTGAAGATACCTATACCTACTATCAATATTTATTTCCCGAAACCAAGAAAATTTTCGTTATGCCAATCAAATACCCATCTAGATGGCTTGTAAAAAATAACAATAATTTACCTTTTCTCTATTCAATTCACTCATTTTTTAATACATATAAACAAAATGGAAAATTAGAAAAAATCGGTAAAGCCTACTACGAGCATCTCAATGCTTTTGATTATATTGATATTCGTTACTATTTAAGACGAATTAATAAAAAATTGCCGAAATATAAAAAATACTTCGTAGAAGCCGCAGAAAATAATGCTTTAGATGCGCGTATTATTGCTGCGGTGAGCTATCAAGAATCCCATTGGAATAGAAAAGCACGCTCACCAACAGGAGTTCGGGGAATGATGATGCTAACACTAGATACGGCTAAAAGAGTTGGCGTAAAAAACCGTCTCAATGCTAAACAAAGTATTTTTGGTGGAGCAAAATATTTAAAAATACTATATAGGTCACTAAGTAATACTATTAATGAGCCTGATCGCCTGTGGTTTGCATTGGCCGCATATAATATTGGCTTGGGTCATGTAGAAGATGCTCGCACAATAACCAAATCACAAGGAGATAATCCAAATAGTTGGGTTGATGTTAAAAAACATATGCCAAAACTAAGTCAAAAAAAATGGTATAAAAAAACAAAATATGGATTCGCAAGAGGACATGAGCCTATTGAATTCGTAAGAAGAGTAAGACGATATTATGATATTTTATACCTCTATCGACAGGAAGGATTATTCTAGAAAACAGATAATTAAAAAAATGACAGAATCATCAAATTTAAAAGGCTTTGAAAAACTTTTCCCAGATACAATAATTAATGCAATTGAATCGCTAGATTATATTCCAGACAAAAGGATCCTATTACTAAATAGCTTTGAAAATCGTGTCTACCGAGTTGGCATCGAAAGTAAATCTCCTATTATCGCAAAATTTTATCGTGAGAATCGCTGGGCAAATGAAACCATTCAAGAGGAACATCAATTTACATTAGAATTAAAAGATTCAGGTATTCCTGTAATTGCTCCGCTTGTTATTAATAATAACACTCTGTTTGAATTTGAAAATTATCGTTTTTCGATTTATCCATGTTTTGGTGGATATGCGCCTGAATTGGATAATTCAGAGCACTTAATGCAATTAGGTTTAATATTAGCGCAATTACATAATATAGGAGATATGAATGCATTCGAAAAAAGACAAAAACTAACAATTCAAACTTATGCAAAAGAGCCAGCTGAATATTTACTAGAAAATAATTTTATACCTACCGATCTAGAAGATGCCTACTCAACACTTATTAATGACATAATTAAACGAATTACAAATAGCTTTGAAAAAGCGGGGGATTTTAAAACACTAAGGATACATGGAGACTGCCATAATGGTAATATGCTAACTCGTGATGAAAAATTCTTTTTTTTAGATTTTGATGACGCATGCTCAGGCCCAGCCATACAGGATATTTGGATGTTTCTATCTGGTGATCGTGATTATATGAGTGCCAGATTAAATGATTTCATGGATGGTTATATGAAATTTAGGAAGTTTGATGCCTGTGAGTTACATTTGATAGAAGCTCTTAGAACTATGAGAATTATTCATTATGCTGGTTGGCTTGCTCAGCGTTGGGATGATCCGGCTTTCCCAATTGCATTTCCATTTTTTAACACTCAACAATATTGGCAAGATCAAATATTAAGTTTGCGAGAGCAAGCTGCTCTAATGGATGAGCCACCTTTGATTTTGAAATAAAATTAATAAAAGATAACTAATAATGTCGACAATTGTAAGCGAAAAAAAACTACTTCAAGAAGAATCTAACATACGTACGAATAAAAAGGCATATGATTGGAAATATATTATTGAGGTTGCAAAAAAGCATAAGAAACAATTAATTTTAGCAAACTTAATCGCCATTGTTGCGACTATCGCAAGTATACCTGTCCCCTTATTACTCCCGCTTTTAGTTGATGAAGTACTATTAAATAAACCTGGTGTTGTCGTACAAACTATTAATAGTATTACGCCATCATTATGGCATGAACCATTACTTTATATTCTGTCAATTCTTGTGCTTACCTTGTTTTTACGCATATCTTCATTGGTGCTTAGTGTTTTTCAGACAAGGCAATTTACCATTATTTCAAAAGATCTTATTTATCAAATACGTCGTTCACTTTTATCAAAACTAAATAAAGTTTCAATGACAGAATATGAAACGCTAGGTAGTGGAACAGTTACTTCGTATTTTGTAACGGATCTCTCCACTGTTGATGAATTTGTTGGGACTACAGTTAGTAGGCTCTTGATAGCTGTTCTAACAATTATTGGTGTGGCTATAATTTTAATTATAATGCATTGGCAAATTGCAATATTAATACTCTTTGCTAATCCAATCGTAATTTATTTTACTAAAATATTAGGGAAACATGTTAAAGAATTAAAGAAAAAAGAAAATTCAGCCTTTGCTATATTTCAACAATCACTGACTGAAACACTTGACTCAATTCATCAGATACGTGCTAGCAATAGAGAAAAGCATTACTTCAAAAGAGTTATTGAAAATGCCAGAAATGTGAGAGAGCATGGTATAAACTTTGAATGGAAAAGTGATGCTGCAAATCGTTTAAGTTTTGTTGTATTTTTATTTGGTTTTGATATTTTCAGAGCAGTATCAATGATGATGGTTATTTTTTCTGGATTATCAATTGGACAAATGTTCGCTGTATTCGGTTACCTTTGGTTTATGATGGGCCCAGTGCAAGAAATACTTAATATTCAATATGCCTATTACAATGCTAATGCTGCTCTAGGCCGAATTAATAATTTGTTAACGCTTGAACAAGAACCAAACTACCCTCATACCATCAACCCGTTTAAAAACAAAAATACTGTTGCAATTAATATTTCTGATTTACGTTTCGCCTATGGTGATAATTCAGACGTTTTAAATGGTATTGAACTTGAAATTAAAGAGGGTGAGAAAGTTGCATTAGTGGGTGCGAGTGGTGGTGGAAAATCAACATTAGTACAAGTATTAATCGGTCTTTATCCTGCTAAGAGTGGTAATATCTTTTATGATGATGTACCGGTAACGCGTATCGGTCTAGATATTGTTCGTGAACATGTAGCCACCGTTTTGCAAAATCCAGCTCTTTTCAACGATAGTATAAAAATCAATCTGACATTAGGACGTGACCTCAAAGATCAGGAACTATGGCAGGCGCTTGAAATTGCACAATTAAAAGAAACTGTTGAACGACTCCCGAATAAGCTCAATACAATTGTGGGTCGTCAAGGTATACGATTATCTGGCGGTCAACGTCAACGCCTGGCAATAGCTAGAATGGTGCTTAGTAAACCAAGTGTAGTAATTCTGGATGAGGCAACTTCAGCATTAGATGCCGAAACGGAATATCATCTCCATACAGCGCTTTCTGATTTCCTGATCAATAAAACAACCATTATTGTTGCACACCGACTAAGCGCTATTAAACAAGCTAACCATGTCTATGTGTTTGAGGCCGGGAAAATAGGAGAACAAGGTACACACCACGAATTACTCACTCAAGACGGCCTTTACGCAAAATTATACGGTGTCAGACAATCACACACATAATAATGCAGCATGATTTCTATAGTTTCATTATTTTTTGGCAACTATTTTAGGTATAACATTAACATATGGCTGTTTCAAATTAATTCGAGTATTTCATTTAAGCTTTTAAAAACAAAACTTGGTTTGTAACTAAACTTATCATAATTTTTATTCAATCTATTTACCCAAATAGACTGGTAACCAAAAATACCTGCCCCCGCCACATCCCAGGCGTTTGAACTGAAGAAACAAATATTTTCTGGTTTATAATTATATTTTTTCAAGGGTATTTCATAAACTCTTGGATCTGGTTTATAAATTTTTATTTCTTCAATCGAAAAGAGATCATCAAATACATTATCTAGATCATTAATTCTTACTAGTTCATTAAGTAAATCTGGAGTTCCATTAGAAAGGATTGCTAATTTTTTATTTGTTGATTTCAATATTTCCAAAGTTTTTTTAACTTCTTTATATGATTTGAGTTTTTTATATAATTCTAACAACTCGTTTCTTAATCCTAGTTCTATATTAAAAACCTTCATTGAGTGATCTAGTGAATCTTCAGTTATTTTCCAAAAATCTCTGTGACTTCTCATTAAAGTTCTTAACCAAGTATATTCAAGTTGAGTTGTTCTCCAAAAAATAGAGAACATTTCCCATTTACTGCCAATTTTGTTTTTGCAACTTTCAGCAGCACTATTTACATCAAATAAAGTACCGTATGCGTCAAATATAAAAGCATTTATATTTTTTAATTTCATAATTAAAATAAATAATATAATAATTATATATTAGAATGAGTTAATAAGTTTTGTAATTTAAATGCCGCCAATTCACTAGCAAAGACCAATAAATCTAACTCTTCACCAATACTATATTTATTTCTTTCGTGACTGCCTAATGCAAGTAAACCATCTAAATTAGACTGCTTTATTGGAAGCAACAAATTAGATCTTATTTTTTCAGCATCCTTGCTAAATAACATCTGTAGTTGCTCGGTCTGTAAACTACTACATAGTGGTTTATTTCTATTAAGAATTTCCATAAACATAAAACGTAATTTAGGGTCATTTTTATGAAAATAAATATTGCCTATTTTTTTATCTTCTGAACCGCAATTAAAAATAAATAATCTGACATAAGAAGTTTCGTACAATCTTTCTAGAAATGAACATAATAATTTATAAAAATCAATTACTGTTTTTGTTTTAAGTAATTCAAAAGTAGAATTAAAAGTATTTTTTCGCAGAGCATCTTTCAGAATAGATCTATTATTATTCTCTTCTATATTATTCTTCAGTTTATTATTTTCATCACGTAATATCTTAACTTGATGCTCAATTAATGAAGATACATTTTCATCTAGTAGATGAGGGACCGATATTTCTTTTAACAACGAGTGATTCTGAACAAAAAAATTAGGATTGGCGCTAAGGTAGGATAAAACACTTTCCTCTGAAAGCGGAAGTTGTTTATTCTTGTTATTATATGAGTACGTCAACTTTATATAATCAAGATATCTAAAACTTGATTATACTATTTTAGTATTATTTAACCTAGAAATTTTTATTATATTATTTATGCGAATTTTTATACTAACTATTTTCTTAATAATAGGTATCTCAGCCTGTCAAAAAACGAGCTATGAAATATTAGTGCTTAATGGTTTGACGATGGGAACCACATATTCAGTAAAAATTAATGCTGATAATGCCTTTGTTGAAAAAAATAAAATAAGTAATGATATAGATGAAATTCTATCTGAAATTAATCAGTCAATGTCAACCTATATAAAAGAATCAGAACTATCTAATATAAATTATTCAACTATTTCTGATTGGCAGTCAATATCTGATGATCTTTTTGAAGTTATTAATCATGCTATAAATGTTAGTTTAAAAACAAATGGTGCATTTGATATAACAATTGCTCCCTTGGTCAATCTCTGGGGATTTGGACCTGATAAATTGCAAAATAAAATACCGACCGATGAAATTATTGAATTAACGAAAAAAAATACGGGATATAAAAAAATATCTATCGATAAATCACTGAAAATGATCTCAAAGTTGGAGCCAAATTTACATATAGACTTATCTGGTATAGCAAAAGGTTTTGCGGTAGATAAAATTGCGCGGTATCTAGACAAATGTGGTTTTAAAAATTATCTAGTAGAAATTGGTGGTGAGCTCATTGGTAAAGGATTAAATAAAGATAAGGAAATATGGCAAATTGGAATCGACAATCCAAATAATAACAGCGATAGAATAAAACGAATCATCCAGCTAGAAGATATGGCTATGGCTACATCTGGAAATTACATGAATTACTTTGAAAAAGATGGTATCCGTTACTCGCATACAATAAACCCTGTGACTGGAAGGCCTATTAAACATAAACTTGCCTCAGTAACTGTGTTGGATAGTTCAACAATGAATGCTGATGCCTTAGCCACAGCATTTATGGTATTAGGCCCAGAAAAAGCGTTATCATTAGCAAATAATTTGGAAATTGCTCTATATTTAATCATTAAAAATGGCGAACGTTTTGAAGAAAAATATAACGATTATTTCATGCCATACCTATCTGATTAATTAAATGGATACCGTTATTTTTCTGTTAATGCTTTCAGCTATAATTTGGTTTTGGCAAGACTCCATGCGTAGCAGAGAAATAGCCATATCTTACGCACGTAAATGCTGTCAGAGTATGAATTACCAATTTCTTGATGAAACTGTTGCTATGAGAACACTGAAGCCTGGGCGTAACCTTTCTGGTAATTTTTCATTTCATCGCCATTATTACTTCGAATTTAGTCTTAGTGGTCACGATCGCTTTAATGGTAGTGCCTTTTTAATTGGTCAAAAACCAGAATCAATTCAGTTAAATCATCCGGATGGTATAATCATTCAGGAAACACAAAATTAATCTTTAAATTTTACTGGAGACTTTGACTATGCCTTCATTTGATGTAGTTTCTGAGATTGAGCAGCATGAATTAGTAAATGCTATTGATCAGGCAAATAGGGAAGTTAGCACTCGTTTCGATTTTAAAGGAACAAATTCGAAAGTCGAACTTTCCGAATGGGTACTTACAATTATTTCTAAATCAGAATTTCAAGTCAAACAAATAAATAATATTCTTGAAAATAAAATCAATAAACGTGGTATTGATATACGTTGTCTTGAATATAGCGAAATAACAGAAAATAATAATGAGGCCAGGCAAATAGTAACAATAAAAAAAGGAATTAATAAAGATAAAGCCAAAACAATTGTGAAGATGATAAAAAATAGCAAGCTTAAACTACAAGCCTCAATCCAAGGTGAACAAGTGCGAATATCAGGGAAAAAACGCGATGATTTACAAAATGCAATTTCTGAATTAAAAGAAGCAAAATTTGATATCCCGTTACAATATATTAATTTTCGTGATTAAAAATTTTTAAATGTCTAGTTATTCAAAAATTGATTTACATACGCATTCAAATAAATCAGATGGTGAATTATCTCCCACTGAACTTATTACTAAGGCCGCAAATAATGGAATTCGCATATTAGCACTAACTGACCATGACACTATTTCAGGCTTGCAAGATGCGAAAAAAGCTGCAATTAAAAATAATATCAACTTGGTAAATGGAGTCGAATTATCGACGCAATGGGATAATAGAACGATTCATATTATAGGGCTCAATATTGATAGCAAAAACAAACTTATGGTTGAAAAATGCAAAAAACTAAAAGAAATGCGTAAAGAACGCGCAGAAAAAATTAGTCTAAAATTATCAAAAGTTGGTATTGAAGGAGCTTATGAATATACAAAAAAAATAGCAATAAATGGAAATATTACCCGGTATCATTTTGCTCAATTTTTAATAGAAAATAAACATGCAAAAAATCTAACAGATGTCTTTAAACATTTTCTTGTGAAAAATAAACCAGGTTACGTATCTGCGAATTGGCCAAATCTTGATGAAACAATAAATCTAATTAATGCCGCTGGTGGTGTTGCCGTGATAGCGCACCCATTAAGATATAAAATAACCGCCACTAAGTTGCGTAAGCTAATCAAAGAATTTAAAAATTGTGGTGGTAAAGCAATTGAGGTTATTACTAGCCATAATATATTAAAAGAAGTTGCAATAGCCACAGATTATGCAAAAAAATATAATTTGGCTGCATCAATTGGATCAGACTTTCATAATCAGAAAACTTCATGGAGTAAATTAGGGGAGCTTCCATTACTCCCAGATAATCTTCTTCCTGTTTGGAATTTATGGCAAGATAATAATTGATTAATAAAAGATAACAATAAAAAGTATTTATAACGAAATACTAAAACAAACACCCTCAGTATCTATTAGATTATCTGCTGAAATCACACCTCCATGAAACTCTGCAATAAGTCTGGCGATAAAAAGTCCAAGGCCGAGATGTGGCCCTGCGTCAGTACGCTTATCACGCAACGATACCATTGAATTAAATAATTCATCAGTCATGTCTTGTGATAAATGTGGTCCATAATTAATTACTTGTATAATAATTTTATTTGAAGTGGTAATTAGTTTTATGCAAATATTTTTGTCTGGATATGAAAAATCAACTGCATTTCCAATAAGTTTATCTAGCATTTGATAAAATAGATCAGGATTAATCTCCGTACTTATTTGAACGTCTGGTATATCTAACTCAAATAAGTTTTTTGGATAAGCATATCGATAACCATCAACACATTGCTTTAAAAAATTATTTAGATTAGTTTTTTGTTTTTCAGATTCTTGAAGGGCTTGCTCTACACGAGCTGCTTCACTCAATCTTGTTAGTAAATTTTGGAGTCTTTCTAATCCAGTTTCCGCGGCATTAAGTGCCTCTTGTTTATCTAATTCATTTTTTTCATGTTGTAATCTATCAAGTGATGATTTTACAATAGCCATAGGTGTTGTAAGTTCATGTGATAAGCGGCTAGCCATACCCTCAAGGTATACATGATATTGATCTAATCGCTCAAGCATACTGCTAAAGCTTCTAGATAATTCACCAATTTCATCACTGGAATTGCTTGCTATAAATTCTCCTTGCACTTTACCATATTCATCGATCGCGCCGGTTGCGTCACGATTGAGTTTTATTAATCTGGATGATAATCGACTTGCAAATAATAAGAGCAAGAAAACAATACAAATAAGGATTAGTAAGGTTTTATTGAAAATTCCAGACAATACTTGACGTTGCATCAACTGTATATTATTTGTAGTTTCTTCAACAACAACTACGCCAACAATTTGATTATCAAAGAAAATGGGTGTTGCGGCCGAAACAATAACTGCTTTCTCATCTGGTGATGACCGCCACTTAGTAGTTGTCTCCCCTGACAAGGCGCTCATCACTTCATCCCCTTTTAACTTTGAAGCACCTGCTAAATCGTCTTGAAATTGGTCAAAAGCCGGTGGTAATAAATACGTATAAAAAATATTAAATACATTCTTCTCAAATTTTTGCTTCAAACTTCCGCTACTAGCGAGTACCTGGCCCATTTTATCAAGCACCCAAATACGTCTCCCCTCATTGCCACTATGCTTCGAAATAATATCTTCAATTTCTTTTGAAGAGCTAATAAGCTTATTAGGCTCAATTCCAAAAGTACTAATAACATTTGACTTCAAGTTATGATTCTCATTATCAATATCATTAAAAACAAAACCAAGATTTTCTCCAATTAGATATTTAGGTATTTTCACTTCTAAATTAAACCCTTTCTCTGTTTTTTGTATATAAGAAGAAATATTAGTTAAAATTTTCTTTGTTCTTACTTGGACTCCATACTCATCAGAAGTTTCTTTGTAATAAAAAGGTCTTATTGAACCGAGAGCAATTGGGGTAAGATAGTTTTTATGTAGTCTGCGAAATCTATCTCGATAAACGAAAACAAAATGGTCTCCATTTATTTTCCCATTTCGAGATCTTGTAGAAAAAATTAATTCATTATCTTCGACCTGTAACAGCACATAATAATAATCATTATCTTTACTAATAATGAGTCTAAAATTATCTTTATTTGCTAATGAAATAGATGGGTATATCTCAGACCAATCAACATATGATTTCCAATCGACGGTATAACCATCTATTTGAATAACATTATTTAATTCATGAACATATAAAACATTTCTTTCTTCCGAAAAACTTGTGCTAAATAACCTTGGTTTATTATTTAAAGCGCTTGCAACGACATATGAAACATTAGTTAATGTTGATTCTAGTGTAGACCTCAAATAAGTCTCAGTTTGTCTTATATAATCAAATCCAATATAGGGAATAATTAAAACTGAAATTGACATCAGCATTAATTTACTACGTAGTGAAATTTTTATATTAGAATTAAACATTCAAAACTAACTTCGTTTTCAAGATCTCCATCGATATCCGACGCCATACACTGTCTCTATTTGATCAAAATTTTTATCAGATTCTTTAAATTTCTTTCTTATTCTTTTTAGGTGTGAGGTAATTGTGTTATCAGCAACAACTTGTTTGGAATCTTGCATAAGCTGATCTTTACTTTTTACATGGTCTATCCTTTTTGCTAATGAATGGACAATCCAAAATTCGGTAAGACTTAAATCTATAGCATCTTCACCCCACTCGACTCTAAAACGGCTGGTATCAACAGTTAATTTGCCACGTTTAATTTTTTCTGTGTCATCATTTGATTCTAGTGCATGTATACGACGAAATAGTGCAGCAATACGAGCAAGTAGATTATTAATGCTTGTATCCTTACTAAGATAATCATCAGCACCTAATCTTAAGCCGCTAACTGTATCAACATCTGAGTCTCTTGCGGTTAAAAAGATAATTGGTAGAACCGCTGAAAGGGAGCGTATTTCCCGACAAAGATCAAAGCCAGCCTCCATTTCATCGCCAAGTCCGATATCTAAAATAGCCAAATCCGGTAAACGCTTATTAATAATCTGTAACGCGCCTTGTTTGCTATGGCAGGTGATAACTGCATACCCATGTTCGCGTATAGTTTTGGCATAGTTTTCGCAAAGTATTAACTCATCTTCGACCAAAAGAATCTGTTTTGGCATATTTTTCTCCTATGTGTCTTTGGCTTATATATACCATAAAGCATTATTTTGGGATTTTAACTCATAAAGTCTGAATATCATTTTTTTGCCATATTTTATCATCACATTTCCCTAATTCTAACACTGCCCTGCCATTTACTGAGTATTAAATAGTCGCCAGTGTAATCAGTTTATAGTTAATTTAAAAATAGGAGATATATATTATGAAATTTTTAAAGACGGTAACTCTAATCAGCCTAATTAGCTTCCAATCAATTGTTGCTGCAAATGATATTCAAATTGAGCCTGCATCAACTAAAGAAAATGTCGGTTTTGGTGTTGGCGCTTTAATTGGTGGTGTTTTAGCTGGACCTATTGGAGTGGTGATTGGGGCTGGAGGCGGAACGTGGCTAGGTGACCGTGAGAACAAAACAGACAAAACTATTGCATCTCTTGAAAAAGAATTGAATGTAAAAAGTATTGAAATTGCATATCAGCAAAATGAATTAGCTGAGACCAAGGAAAAATATAAAAAAGAATTCCAAAAAGTCATGCTCAATAAAGAAATCCAGTCTCTAGAAAAATTAAGCGAGGGAATTTCTTATGTTATTTACTACAAAACTAATGAAGCAGAAATACATCGCGCAATCCTTCCGGAAATACAAAAACTTGCCAATTTAATAAAAACTTATCCTGAGATAAAAATACAGATTAGTGGGTATGCAGACCATCGTGGCTCGGATAATCATAACTTAGTGTTAAGTAAAGAAAGAGTGAGTAATGTTCGAGCTGAGTTCATTAAAACAGGTATATCGAACCAAAGGTTTCAAACACATGCACATGGGGAAAGCAAGGCGTCTGCAAATGAGGGTGACACTGAATCTTATGTCTTTGATCGTCGTGTAACGATAAGTTTGACGCTCAACCAAGAAGTTTAAGCTTAATGAAAATAACCAGGAAGAATGTTCATGAAGCTCTAAGCTTCTTATCGGCAATGGTAGGATTATGGATTTGTTTGGTTCTTACATCTGCCTTGCCAAATAATAATCCGGTCTACGCATCAAGCAATAACCCTACGCATGGATTTAACAGTACCACCCCTACACATGGATTAAACAGTGTCTCTGTTTATAGGAATGATTATAACTTAGTAAATATGATGGGCGAAACAAATGAAGGCACTCTACTATTCAAACAAAATAATGGAATGACGTACGATGGCAATAATTTTTTTCGTAACTATCGATATAGTAAAGCAACAAAAGTTAATATTGATGTGGCAATGACTATAACGGGTATGGTTAATCGTGTAAATGTCACACAAACCTTTAGTAATACGACTGACAATTGGCAGGAAGGTATTTATGTTTTTCCTTTACCTGAGAACGCCGCAGTTGATCATATGCGACTTCGAATTGGCGAACGTGTTATTGAAGGACAGATAAAGGAGGAAAAAGAGGCAAAAAAGATATACAAGCGAGCTAAACAAGCTGGGAAAAAAGCGGCGCTAACAGAACAGGAAAGACCTAATATTTTTACCACCTCAGTTGCAAATATTGCACCTCATGAAACGGTAAAAGTTGAAATTGAATTTCAACAGATTACTCACTATGACAATGGTGCTTTCTCTGTACGTTTTCCAATGACTGTTGGACCGCGATATATACCTGGGAAAAACATAGATAGAATCTATAGTGGTTTTTCATCCGGCACTGGTTGGGCGCACGACACAGATGAAGTAATTGATGCTTCTCGAATCACACCCCATGTTATACACCCAAATAGAAAACGTGAAAATATTGCTACTATAAAAATTGATCTCGATGCTGGTCTGGAATTGGAAAGAATTCACAGCCCTTATCATGAAATAGAAATTGATAAACAAAATAATGAATATTACATAGAACTAAAACAAGACTCGACCCTTGCAAATCGTGACTTTGAATTAATCTGGCAACCACATCCAAGTGATGCTCCAAAGGCAGCATTATTCACTGAAGAAATAAATGGCTATGACTATGGAATGATTATGATGTTACCGCCCGATGTAGAAAAAGCCGAAATACTTAATAGAGAAATTATTTACGTCATCGATACGTCCGGTTCAATGGATGGTGAATCGATTTTACAAGCTAAGGCGGCACTTAGATTTTCATTGGCCAGACTTAAACCAGGCGACTATTTTAATATTATTCAATTCAACTCACTAACATCAAGTTTATTTCATCAGTCTGAATTGACTACCCCAGCTTCGCTGCATCAGGCGCTTAATTATATAGGCTCATTAGAAGCTAATGGTGGAACCGAAATGGTACCTGCCTTAATAGCCGCGCTTGCAAACCAAGAAAGGGATGTTGGTTTACGCCAAGTTATCTTTATAACCGATGGCGATATTGGTAACGAACAAGCATTATTTAATACCATCCAGCAGCGATTAGGTCGTAGCCGTTTATTTACAATTGGTATCGGGTCGGCACCTAACTCACACTTTATGTCTCGTGCAGCTAATTTCGGACGCGGAACACATACCTATATAGGCAAACTCAATGAAGTAACTACCCGAATGCAAGATTTGTTTGAAAAAATTGAATCTCCAGTTTTGAGAGACATTCATGCAAATATTGGGCAACTATCAGGCTTTGAATTTATAAATTCCATCGAAATATGGCCACAGAAAATAAATGACCTATACAGTGGGGAGCCATTACTTATTGCAGTAAGAGCAAAGAAATTACCGCTCGATGAAATAAGAATATCCGGACAGGTAGCAGAAAGTAAATGGTCCTCAAGCTTGATGCTTTCCGGGGGACAAAATCGAACTGGTATAGCTAAATTTTGGGCTAGAAAAAAAATAGCCGCTTTAATGGAACAAGAACAAAACGATGAATTTGAATCTGTAAAAAAAACAATCATCAATACCGCACTAGAACATCACTTGGTTAGTAAATATACCAGCCTTATTGCAGTCGATCTTTCGCCAGTACGTCCATCCAACAGAAAGCTAAACTCAAATGCAGTTCCGGGACATCTACCCCTTAACTGGCAATACGATAAAGTCTTTGGTCAAAAATTTCCAGACACAGCAACTGATGCACGTCTCAATTTTATTATAGGCATATTACTAATGTTGTTCGCATCATTCTTTTATTTAATACATCGTAATGATTCGCATATTTAAAACCACACATAGAAAATTTTTTGTCATAGCCCTCCTCATCTGTGGCCTTTGGTTTATAGGGCAAGGTTCCTATATCCATACTAAAGCGGTATTAGCACAAATCCTCCTCGAGACTTCATGGTCAAAAACGCTTAATGGCCAAAAAAAGGTAAAACCTTGGCCATGGGCAGACACTTGGCCAGTCGCTCGTCTCAGTGCACCCGATTATGGTATTAGCCACATTGTCCTGGCCGGAGCCAATGGCTCTTCATTGGCTTTCGGTCCAGGATATCTTTTTGGGAGCGCAACTCCTGGAGCAACTGGTAATATTGTTATCTCTGGACATAGAGATACACATTTTTATTTTCTGAAAGATCTTAAAGTAGGGGATTATTTACAACTACAGTCATACCACTTAACACAATCATACCGCGTAACAAATGTAGTAATTATTGATAAAAGAATAACTGACGTTATTCCTACCGATTTAGAAAACAAATTACTACTTATCACGTGCTACCCTTTTGACGCTATTAAGGCGGGCGGACCATTTCGTTACATCGTCGTAGCAAAACCAGAGCAGACAAATATTCTTAATCGAAACAGATGGATTTAAATCAAAATCAGTTGTTGTGTTAAAAAACTAGGCGAATTACTGCTTATGCATTAGTTAGTGGTTGGATAAAAATTACTCTTCACCTGCTGGATAATTAGTCAGATACTGTTTAGTTCTCTCTTTTGCCTTTTGCATTTCTGCACTATTTAGATTTGCTTCTACAATACTAGAATTAAGTTTCGCCTGATCATAGTCAGCGCTTGCTGCTAATTGAAACCATGCATAGGCCTCGACTAAATCCTTGCTTACTCCCTTGCCCTCAAAATACATAAAACCTAAGCTATTTTGTGCCTCTTTTGATCCCTGTTTGGCAGCACTTAAATACCATTCAATAGCTTTTGAAAAATCCTGCTCAACACCCTCTCCTAGAAAATACATTAATCCCAAATTGTGTTGAGCGCCTTTACTCCCAAGGTTAGCGGCTTTTTCCCACCACGTTATAGCTTCTTTAGTATTTTTTTCGACACCATCACCACGATAATAAATTTTAGCAATATTAATTTGTGATGGGACATAATCCTGATTAGCTGCCTTAATATACCAATCAATAGCTGTCTTTATATCTCGATTAGTTGAAAGACCATTTTGGTAAAAAAGCGCAACATTATGTTGTGCTTTTGGCTCACCATGTTCTGCGGCTTTTTGATACCACCCAAGCGATTTTGAATAATCTTGATCTACTCCTTTGCCTTCGCGATACATTGCGCCAAGGTAAAATTGGGCCTTCATATGATTCTCAGATGCAAGCTCAAGAAATCCACTCAAAGCTACTTCATAATTTCCCTCTTTATAGGCTTCATAACTCTTTTCAAAATCTGCCGCATAAAGAGTCGCATTAACAAAGATAAAAAATAACACCTGAATTATTCTAAACATAATCACTTTTCCCTTAATTATTATGTTAAGAGACAAAAATAATAGATTTAAGTTCACGCAGATAAGATTTACATTCTAAATATAAATGCTCTTTATTCTCAATTAAATAATCAATACATGCATTAATCTTTCAAATACAGCAATAACAGGTCCTATAGTTTTCGCTAATACACCAGTTATTAATAAGACAACTAATATAAGCAAACCGTATTTCTCTAATTTAATATATTGATACGCTAATTTATTAGGTAAAATTGAAAATAAAACGCGACTTCCGTCTAGTGGTGGTAATGGCAATAAATTCACAATCATTAATAAGAAATTAATTATAATTCCAGCCCAAGCCATAAAAGTTAATAAGCTAGCAGCGCTATTACCTTGTCCTGCGGGTCCGATAAATAATTTTGCCACGAACAACCAAAATATAATCATTAGTAGATTCGCAAAAGGACCTGCTAAGGCAACTAATGCTATATCGCGTTTTTTATTTCTTAGTCTATTCCAATTAATCGGGACAGGTTTTGCCCAGCCAAAAACAAAACCACTTAAAAAAAACATTGTTAAAGGAACAACAATGGTTCCTATCAAATCTATATGCTTTATCGGATTGATTGTGAGACGCCCCATATCTTCTGCTGTTGTATCGCCCAATATTTTTGCAACTAAACCGTGTCCTACTTCATGAAGGGTAACAGCAAAAATAACGGGTACTGCCCAAATAAATATTTGATACAAATAAGGGAGTTCGGTCATGGTAATAATTAAGAAATTACTTTATGTAAAATTTAATCAGACTGTTAAAACGTATTGGTAATCAATAATTACTATAATATTAAATCCGGCTCCCAGCAGCACTACATGGGTAAGTCTTGCTTAGTCCCTCTAATACTATTTTTTGAGCTTCTTCGTTTGAGCGAGAAGATTGACCACGTAAATAGGAGATCATATTCTCAGTTGCTTCTTGTATAGGTGTCACCTGAGGATTAATACAAAAAATTGGTGGGCTCTGATCGGCTTGCTGTAACATCATTACTGTCTGAATAAGTCCAAATAAATATCGCATACAATATTGATTGGGTGCTCCTGGGGTAGCATTTTCTTCGCAATTTTTAAGAAGTTCGCCTGCGCTTAACATTTCGCCGTCTGCATCTTCCGCTAAAGTCATAGGAGAATTTAAAATTACTAAACTCAATAAAATAAAAAATAATTTCTTATATAAAATCATAATATTTGAATCAACCTCTAGAAATCATAATTAACATAAAGATAAAGAATATAACGACACCAATGGGTAACAACGCCCCATACCAGTCTGGATTTTCTGCTTGCTTGCTTTGTTCCATTGCTTTTTTTGCGCCTGGCCAAAATAAAAATACAATTACAAATGCCGCAATTCCAAGTAAAACTTGTTCCCATAATGCCATAACTTAATCCCTACTATTGTACATAACCTGATTTTATTGAAGATGAATAGATAGTATACAATCTGATAGTATGGGAGATTGAAACTAATAAGGACTTAAAATTAAACTCCTTGAACACTATAACAAAACTTTTACTAAAAATTTCTTCGGCTACGATGTAATTTCAACTTCAACAGCATGTAAACCTTTCGGCCCCTGTTCAGCATTATACGTAACAGCTTGTCCGTCATTTAACGTCTTAAAGCCTTCGGCCTTAATAGAAGAAAAATGAACAAAAATATCATCACCACCTTCATCCGGCTCGATGAAACCAAAACCTTTTGATTCGTTAAACCACTTAACTTTACCGCTACTCATTGTTATACAACTCCTGCTTTTTTAAACACTTAATTTAATTTTTTATACTACGTTCGTAGTGTATCTAATATAACATCATCATCAAATTAATTTTTTTTCAAATCTCTTTAAATATTACTTAATTCTTTATTTAATATTTTCTTACTAATTAAACAATGTATTTTTTAATAAATATTCTTAATTGATAATCATTCTTATTTAGTATATAATCTTACTGATAACAATTCGTATTATTATTTAACTAAATTATGAGGTTTGTATGAAACTAAATATTCATTTATATCAGTTAGTTAGCTATATAGCTTTATCTATGCTTTTTGTCATAAGTGTAAAAGCTGCGCCTACTGCTGAAGAAATGTGGCAGACAATTCAAGAACAGCAGAAAGTTATCGAACAATTGCAGCAGAAACTTGGTGAAACGGCTGAAGAAGTTGAAGCTACGGTTGAAGCCATAGAATCAGGTGTTGGTGGTGCGTCCTGGGCCGATAAAACGCAAATTGGTGGTTACGGTGAACTACACTATAACAAAAAAGAAGCGGGTAATGATGAAATTGATTTTCATCGTTTCGTTTTATACTTTGGCCATGATTTCAGTGACACCATCCATTTCTTCTCTGAGCTCGAGTTAGAGCATGCTTTATCTGACTCAAATCAGGGTGAAGTTGAGCTGGAACAGGCCTGGATTGAAATAGATTTAAGTGAGAATCATCGATTTCGTGCTGGTTTAGATCTCCTACCTATAGGTCTAGTAAATGTTACGCATGAGCCAAACACATTTTATGGTGTTGAGCGAAATGAAGTAGAAAAACGCATCATCCCATCAACATGGTGGGAAGCGGGCTTTGGTATGAACGGTGAGATGGCGCCTGGTGTAAATTATGACTTTGTCCTGCATTCAGGAATGCAGACAACAACAAATATTCGCTCGGGTCGTCAAAAAGTTGCAGAAGCAAACGCTGATCATCCAGCTGGTACTGCACGTCTACGTTACACTGGTGTTCCTGGTCTAGAACTCAGTGGCTCACTTCACTACCAGAGCGACATAGAAGGAGGTTTAGGTGTAGGTGCTAATGAAGCTGTACTAACGACGGCGCATGTTGATTACAAACATAGCTCTGGTCTTGGTATAAGAGCGCTCTATGCGGGCTGGAAAATGGATAGAGACTTGGGTACTGATGGCAAGAGTACCGACGGCTGGTATATTGAACCTGCTTATCGTTTTAAGGCTGGTAATGGTGAAATGGGTGTCTTTGCTCGGTATGAAGATATGGACAGAACTGCGGGAACAGCGAGACTAGAAGAAGAACGTTGGGTTGCCGGGGTAAATTATTGGCCGCATCCACAGGTAGCATTTAAGTTAGATTTCCAAACGATTGAAGATGCCGATGCCAATACATCGACAAATACACTGGCATTAGGAATTGGATATCAGTTCTAGGTAAAAAAATATTAAGAGAATTATCATTAAATAATGATAGTCTCATAATAAAAATTAACAGGGTGCTTTTGAGTGCCCTGTTTTTTTTGTAAGCTGTGAGAATACTCATGCTAAAAATAACTACCCACATCCTTATTATAATTAACGTCCTCTGTTGGAGCTCGACCTCCTTCGCAAAAGGAACCTATCTTGAACCTGAGAAATTCTTGGAACAGGTGTTTAATGGGAATCCTCCTGAACCAAAAAAACTATGGATTAAAAAGAATCTAAAAACAGAGATTAAGAATATACTTGGGCATGATATGAAAGTACTTCGTCTTCGGTACTGGGATGACAATACAAAACGTGCTTGGATATTAGAAGAAATTGGCAGAGACAAACCAATCACTGTTGGACTAATTACTGCTAATGGAAAAATATTAGATGTAAAAGTACTTATTTTTAGAGAATCGAGAGGATGGGAAGTCAGATATCCCTTTTTTACAGATCAATTCAAAGACACAACTCTAACAGCTGAAAGAAATCTTGATCAAAAAATAGATGGTATTTCAGGTGCAACATTATCTGTAAATGCACTAACAAAATTAGCGCGTCTTGCTTTGTTCTTAGATAGTTATGTAGATAATAAATAATTTCAGGGAAAATTAATGTTTACATTTATACAGAAGTGGCACAAAAAAATTGGTACCTATATAGCGCTATTTGTTGTATTTCTTGCTATTAGCGGCATTGCATTAAATCATAGTGAAAAGCTCAAGCTAAATACAACTTACATAAAAGTAGATTGGTTACTCAATCTTTATCAAGTAAGCCCTAAGTCTGAACCGATAGGTTATCTCTCATCAAATAATTGGGTCATACAAGTTGGTAAACGTATATATTTTAATAACAAAGAAATTATAAATGACGCCAATGAACTTGTCGGCATGGTCAAAATTAATGATACATATATTATTGCATATGATGGCAAACTGATGCTATTGAATACAGAAGGAGAAGTATTGGAGTTGCTCGCAGGTGCTGAAGGTGTTCCTGCGGGGATGACAGAGATCGGATATGACGAACAATACAACATCATTATCAAGTCAGCGCATGGTTACTACCGTGTAAATCTAGACATTCTTCAATGGAGTGAATATGACTTTATAAATGCAAATTGGTCTTCTACATCTAAAATTACAGAGCCATTAAAAGCTAATATTCTAGAACAATATCGTGGAACTGGACTAACAGCTGAAAGGACTTTACTTGATTTACATAGCGGACGTATTTTTGGTAAATGGGGTCTGTACTTTGTCGATTTAATTGCAGTTCTTTTCGTGTTTATTGCTCTCACGGGTATTTGGATGTGGTGGTATAAAAAAAACTAGTTAGAGTACAATTATTGGGTAATTTCTAGATAGATAAATACCCTTAAATTCTGACTTTACAATAAGCGTCCAATGATAATATTTATAGCATTCACGAATATACCATTCGGGCGCTTCTTCTGACCATGGGATTGGAATATTAAGAGTAATATGCGTAAAAACTTCGCCTGATGTGTTTTCTTCAGTAACAAATTTATCAGATACGTTTTCCTCGGTAATAAATTTATCATTAGATGTAGATGTCGTCTGATGATTAATTGACTCATTGAAAGACTTTTCTAATTTTATTTTTTTATTTTTTCGGTGCTCACATCTAAATGTAACATCAAGCGTAACATCAGGTTTCATTGCTTTCGAAAAAACTAAATACCCGTCTAGTTTACCGCCTACTTTTGGATAATTGTCAGTACGAAATACTACGGCGCCAAAAGACCGCCATTGAAGAAAATTATATACGTCATATACCAGGCATACATAACCAACTATTAGAAAAAGAACAAAAATTACCCAAAATCTGAATCCAACTGGGTTATATGAATCTACTACAGGGATAATTGTCGCAAAACCGAACCACAGAAAGACAAACAACCCGCTTGAAAATCGCATCGCCCTCTCTTTTGAATAAATTTCCATTAGTTAATCTCGGTTTAGAATTGGCGCGCCCGGAAGGATTCGAACCTCCGACCCCCTAGTTCGTAGATTTATTTTTCCTTTTTCGCTGTTGCCAATTCCTGATCACTGGTAATTATGTGATTGACAATCCAGTGTTGCAATTGTTTTTCCAGTTCATCTCCATAACTAAGTTCAGGATTGGTTCGGAACTTTTCAATAAAATCGACAATAACCTCAAGGAAATCGTCATGTTCTTTCTTGTGATGTGCGTAATTCTTGAATTTATTATCGAGCATGAAGCGCTCTTCTAATGCAAAGTGTGCCACAACCCTGACGTGTATCTCTCCAAGGCAATCTTCTATATTTCTTTTTTCATCATGATGTGCCAGTTCCTCATGTAACTCATTTAGCCTGTTGATGAGATCCCTGTGTTCATAATCAAGTTCTTCGACACCAATTAGATATTCATCGCGCCATTCAATTAGTGGTTTTATTATGGTCGGATTCATTTCAATATTGACTATTTCCTC
>CAJWQR010000023.1 GCA_913045195.1 uncultured Legionellales bacterium
AGAAACCGCTGCTGAGAAAACCCTTGGAGATGCGGTCGAAGCTAAAATTGAAGCCCAGGGAGAATCAGTCAAATCTCAAAATACAATTGATAATTTAACCGACGAAACCAGAGATATGGTTCAAGTATATCGTAATGCTATACGTAAAACAGAGAGCCTAAATTCATATAATCAACAATTAGCGAAATTAGTAAAACAACAAAAACTTTCCCTTAATTCAATACAAAGACAAATTGAAAATGCAGAAGAAACACGGCGTAGTATTGTTCCTTTTATAAATAAAATGATTACAACACTTGAAAAATTTGTGAGACTTGACCTTCCATTTCTTTTAGATGAAAGACGTCAACGCGTATCGACGTTGAAACAGATTGTAAATTTTCCTGATATAACTCTTCCTGATAAATATCGTCGGGTAATGGAAGCCTACCAGATAGAAATTGAATATGGCCGAACAATAGAAGCCTATAACGACACGATCACTGTTGATGGTAAAGAATACACTGTTGAGATACTGCGTGTAGGTAGACTCCTGATGACATTTCAAACATCTGATGGCGCTCTCAGTGGAATATGGAATAAACATTCAAAAGCATGGAGAAAATTACCATCTGAATATAATCGTTCGATCAATCAAGGTCTATTGATAGCAAAAAAACAAGCGCCGCCTGAATTAATTAAGTTACCTGTTACTGCTGCAGGAAAGAAATTATGAAAAAATTAATTCTACTCAGTTTTATTTTATTTGTAACGCCTTTGTATTCTGAAGAACCGAATAATCTAGATGAACTACTAGAGCAAGTAAAAAGAGAACGTGTATTAGAAAAAGAAGAGCTCCTAGATCGTGAATCAAAATTTAAAAACGCTCACAGTAAACAGAAAAAAATATTAGCGATTGCTGAAAAAAAACTTAAAGAAGAGGAGGAACGAAGTACATCATTGAAGGCAACATACGAAAGCTATGATAGTGAGATAAAAAAACAAAAAAGAATTCTAGATGAAAATATGGGTACGCTTGGTGAGCTTGATGGTATTGTTAAACAAATTGCTGGTGAGCTCGATTCAATAATCGATACTTCCCTTGTCTCTGCACAAAAACCAGATAGAGATAAAATACTGAATCTATTATCAACACGGAAAGAACTTCCGTCGTATGAAGAATTAGAAGAACTCTGGTTACTAGCAATGGATGAAATGATTGAATCAGGAAAAGTTGTACGCTTTCCAGGAAAAATAGTAACTGCCTCGGGCAATGAAGTTGAACAAGATATCACTCGTATTGGGGTTTTCAATGCTATCTCTGCTGGGCGTTTTTTAAGGGCACTTCCGGAATCAGGTATTTTAATGGAGCCAGGTAGACAGCCAGGACAACGTTTCCTTGATATGGCTCAAGAAATTGAAAGTGCGGATACAGGTATACACCCCTTCCCTATCGATCCAACACGTGGCGCAATGTTGGCGTTATTAGTTCAAGTTCCTGATCTCAAAAATCGTGTAGAGCAAGGTGGTTTAATTGGTTATGTTATTTTAGTTATTGGAATCATAGGTATTTTACTTGCTCTTGAAAGATTAGTTGTTTTATTTCTCACTAATCGGAAAGTAAAAGAACAATTAAACAGCGAAGAACCAGATGATAATCCGCTTGGTCGTATTATGCTCGTTTATAAAAACAACCCTGAAATGGATGCTGAAACACTTGGCTTGAAACTTGATGAGGCTATCTTAAAAGAAATGCCAATACTTCAGCGTGGCCTATGGACTATAGCGCTACTAGCTGCTGTATCCCCACTACTTGGTTTACTTGGAACTGTAACGGGTATTATTGAAACTTTCCAATCAATTACATTATATGGGACAGGGGATCCTCGTGTTATGTCGGGTGGTATATCTCAGGCTCTTGTTACAACAGTTATGGGGTTACTTGTTGCTATCCCCTTGTTGCTCTTCCATGGTTATCTTGCTTCAAAAAGTAATGGATTAATTCAAATACTAGATGAAAAAAGTATGGCTTTTGTTGCATTGTTGGCAGAAGAAAATCGTAAGAAAGTATTTGGCCAATCGCAATATCAAAATATCAAAAAAGAAGATAGCCCAAAAATTAGTTCAACTAATCAGAATAATAATGAACCTGAATTCTTTATACCAGACGATGAATGAGTCTTTTTTAATAACGTGTACTAATAGAGAAAAATAATGTTTGATCAAATTGAAATGATGAGAGATTTTTTTTCTAAAGGCGGTCCTGTTTTGGTGAGTATTTTTTTTCTATCTATAGCCTTATGGGTATTAATTCTTGAGCGTTATTATTTTCTGTTCAAAGTGTGTCCACTTCGAATTAATAAAATTGTAGGACAGTGGCAGGATAGACAAGACCATTCGTCATGGTATGCGCTTAAAATTAAAGATGGGCTTGTAAGTGAAATATCAACTGACTTGAAACACAACCTTATACCAATACAAACATTAACCGGGATACTACCGCTACTTGGTTTGCTTGGAACAGTAACTGGTATGATTTCAATATTTGAAGTATTGAATGTCTTTGGTATGGGTAATGCTCGGGGTATGGCTGAGGGAATATCAAGGGCTTTATTACCAACAACAGCAGGATTAGCAACCTCCATTATTGGAATTTACTTCAGCGCTGATTTAAATAAACGTGCAAAAACAAATGAAATGATAGCTAAAGATGCATTAACATTAGAAAAAACAACAAATAAAATTCAAGATTTACTCACTTAATAATCATTATGCGACAAATTCATTCAAAACAAGAATCAAAAGTTGAAGATATCAACTTAACACCGCTGATTGATGTGGTATTTATTTTGTTAATATTTTTCCTTGTTACATCTTCCTTTACCAAAGAATCTGGAATTGATGTTGACAGACCAACCGCTAAATCGGCTGTCAGAGAAGAGCAAGGTAGCATGATTATCGCAGTTAGTAAGGATGGTGAAGTTTGGATTGATAATAAGAAAATTGAACTGAATGCGGTACGTTCTCATGTAGAACGTGAACATGCACAAAATCCAGAAGGAACAATTATCATACTAGCTGATCAGAACTCAAGAACGGGAACTACTGTTGAAGTACTTGATCAAGTGCGACTCGCAGGTGTTACAAATGTTTCTATTGCAGCATCAAATGAACAGTAAGAAAAACTTTAAATTGTATTATGAAAATTCCCGCGCTAAATATTCTAAAAAATACAAAACTTCTAACATTAATCATTGTTGCGCTGGTTTTAAATATTGCTATATTTATTCTCATTCAAAGACTTGTTAGCCAAACACATGGTTTTGACGTAAATCTCATAGATAGAAATTTTCTCGATTTTACACGTATCATAGAAAAACCTATCCCTCCTCCAGAAAAAATTGAAGATATCGAGCCACCGCCGGAAGAAGAAGACCCTCCGCCACCAGAGATGCCTGCGCCTGAAATTGATAGGCCTCAACAAATGGATGTCGACCTATCAACACCCGAAATTGATATACCCATGTCTATGGCAGGAGAACCATACCTTGGTGAATTTAGCGGTTCCGGTGATTCGAGCGCTTTGGGCAGACCTGGAAAACCTAATATTGATAGCAATGTTGTACCATCATTGAGAATACCGCCAACATATCCCAAGCGTGCACTTCGTAGTGGTATTGAAGGCGTAGTAACTGTTGAATTTACAATTGCAATAGATGGCTCAGTCAAAGATGCTGAAATAATTGAAGCAAAGCCACCTAATATTTTTGATAAATCAGTCCTAAGAGCAATTTCTAAATGGAAATTTAATCCTGATATGGTTGATGGTAAACCAGTTGAAAAACGTGCTAGACAAGATATAAAATTTAAACTTAAAAAATGATAATAATTCTTAAAAAAAATAGATCACAATTTATTTTAAATACTTTAATTTTATTATTATTTACATTTTCTGTATATGCAAAAAATGATTCTTACTCATTACAGACAGGCACATATTCAGTTTTAAAAAAAGTTCATAATAATATTGATGAAGGGAAAAATGATGAGGCATTAGAAGGATTAAAAAAAATAATAACATCAGGAAATATAAAAGATTATGACGCTGCTGTGATTTATCAAACAATAGGATTTGTTCAAAATAACTTAGGTGATTTTAAAGCCTCCGCTGAAAATTTTGTTAAAGCATTATCGTACGAAGCACTCCCAGAAGACATAACACATAATCTTAACTATACAGTAGCGCAATTGCTCATATATTCAGAAAAATACCAAGAAGCTTTAGAGTATATGCTCAAATGGTTTGCTAATGAAAAAGAGCCAAAACCAGAAGCTTACATTTTAGCGGCTACTGCATATTATTATCTTGAAAATTATCAGGAAGTAATTCTATACGCCTCTAAAGCTTTGCCATTAATTAAAACACCGCCTTTAAATTGGTATGAACTTCTTTTGTCTGGTTATTATGAGACTGAAGATCTTAATAATGCTGCGATTATTCTTGAAAATATAATTATTAAATATCCAACAAAAAAGAATTATTGGATCCAGCTTGCTGGAATATATCAACGTTTAGGAAATGACAAAAGGGCGTTAGCTATTTATGAGCTTGCCTATCTTAAGAATTTTTTAAAAAAAGAAGAAATAATACAGCTATGTAAGAATTATTTGTACTTTGAGATGCCTTATAAAGCAGCCACTGTTCTTGAAAAAGAGATGGCTATAGGAAAAATTGATACTACATTGAAAATGCTAAACATGCTTGTAGACGGCTGGATACTAGCACAAGAAAATGAAAAAGCTGAATCCGTATTTAACGAAATAATAAACTTATATAATGATGAAAAATCTAGGCTCCGTCTTGGTCAATTATACGTTGAAAATGAAGAATGGAGAAAAGCAACTGATGTTTTAAATATTGAACTTGAAACGGAAGATATAACGCTAATATCAAAAATTAATCTTCTCTTAGGGATTGCACAATTTAATACTGAAAACATACCAGAAGCTAAACAGTCTTTTACGCAGGCATTATCTGATAAAACAACTAGAGAACAAGCTGAATGGTGGTTAGACCACATTAAAAGAAAAATAGAAACAAATAAAAGTAGCTAACACTTCAGTTGCAATATAATTAAATAGAATATTATTCGTATTATTATTTTTTTAATGAAAAAAAAACATACAGTTTTATTTCTTCTAATTATTATTTCAAATTTATCATTTGCGAATAATGATATTAGAGATAAATGTAAAGAATTTTCAGGAAATATTGAAAAGTCCGCACTTAATTTAGATTTTAAAAAGAATATTTTATTCAAATCTGGAGTTTTGTGGGAAGTAACAACACCAAACAAAAAAATAAATTATTTATTTGGGACAATGCACTCTCAAGACTACTCAGTTAGCAGATATCCGCCTGAAGTTAGATTAGCTTTAGTTAACAGTAAAAAACTCATTTTTGAAATAATCCCTAGTTATCAAGCAAATGCAGCTTATATAGATAATATGTATTTCAAAGATGGAAAACAACTTAACCATATTTTAGAGGAGGTTTTTTTTAAACAACTAAAAGAACAAATACAGAATTATAACCTAACGGATGAAGAGTTTAAAAATATTAAATATCTTAAACCATGGGCTGCTTTTAATCTAATTGGGAGACCAAAAACTGTCACTGCACCTACCCTTGAAAGCAATTTATTAAAATTAGCGAAGCAAAGAATGCTGCATATTGGCTCTCTCGAGTCAATGGATGAAGTAATATCTTCGCTTGAAAAGTTATCTGATAATGATCAACTAAATATATTAAGAGATACCATATGTAATCATAAAAGCATTATTAAAGAAACAAAAACATTAGTCGATTTATATGTTCAACGAGATATCTTAGGTATTCTTAATTTTAACAACAAAAAGTATTTTGATGAAGATTTATATAAACGCTATATGCAACTAATGCTGCATGATCGTAATAAAAAAATGCTGAGTAAAATGATAAATGAATTTGAAAATAGCGGTATATTTGTAGCTGTAGGTATTTTACATTTAATTAGTGAGCGGGGTATTTTAGAAGAGCTCAGCAATCAAGGATATAAACTAAAAGTAATTTACTAATCTAATTTTTTTTAGATTTAAATTTTTCACTTTTTTCAAAACTCATTTCTTTTTGATATTTATTTTTCCACTCTGAATAAGGCATGCCATAAATAATCTCTCTGGCTGTCTCATAATCTAATTCTATTCCTTCATCTTCTGCAGCTTTTTTGTACCATTTAGAAAGACAATTTCTACAAAAATCTGCTAAATTCATTAGATCTATATTCTGAACTTCAGAATGAGTTCTTAAATGCTCCATCAACCTACGAAAAGCTGCCGCTTCAATTCTTGTTTTTTTACTTTTATCCATATTTATTCATAATTATAAAAATTTATAAATTATATTTTCTTATGCGGTAACGTAATGCCATACGTGTAATTCCAAGTTCCCTTGCTGCTTTAGAAACATTACGATTTGTACGCTCTAGTGCTGTCTTTATTAAATGTAGTTCTGCTTCACCTAAGGTTATATCATCATTTATTTCTGCCTCATCATTATTTCCAGCATTTTTATCAATACCAAGCATATTTTCATTAAGCAATCCTCCTCCGCTTAGTAAAACAGCTCGTTCTATAAGATGCTTTAATTCCCTAACATTACCATACCATGAATATTCTTTAATTTGTCTAAGCGCGCCTTTTGAAAATCCATCAAAAGATAATCCATAGCGTTTTGATGTTACCTCGGCATAATAATTACCTAATATTACGACGTCATTATCTCTCTCACGTAATGCTGGTATTGTAATGGCCATTACATTTAATCGATAATATAAATCAGATCTAAATTCGCCATTTTTTACTAATGACTCGATATTTCTGTTCGTAGCAGCTATTATCCATGCAGCAATTGGTCGTTCTTTTGTTGAACCAATTCGTCTCAACGACCTTCTTTCTAATACCCCTAAAAGTTTTGATTGTAAATCAATGGGAATTTCTGCAACTTCATCAAGAAATAAAACACCATCTTCTGCTGCTTCAATTAAACCAGATCTGGCATTATTTGCATTTGTAAAAGCACCCTTTTCGTGACCAAAAAGTTCAGATTCGATTAAATCTTTGGGTAATGATGCGCAATCAACATGAACAAAAGGTTTTTCTTTTAAACTGCTTTTAGAATGCAACAAACGAGCAACTACATCCTTCCCCGTTCCTGTCTCACCTAAGACCAACACAGTGGGGGGTACACCTACTTCAGATTGAGATAACGCTGAAATTTTATTAACCTGTTCACGTATAAATTCAATTTGTTGACATTCTCCAAGAAAATTAACCCCTTCAAAAGCATGTTGTTCGCGTTTAGCAGAATAATTTAATTTTTGTGTCAATTCATTTTTATAAAGCACTTTTTTAACATTAATATATAATTCTTCAAGATCGATAGGTTTTTTTAAATAATCAGAGGCACCTAATTTCATTGCAGAAACAGCATCCTCTAGTTCGCCGTATGCTGACATTACAAGTACTTCTATAGTTGTATTTTTAGTTTTTATTTCAGTGAGTAAATCAAGCCCAGAACCATCAGGTAGACGCATGTCTAGTAATATGAGGTCGGGGATATTCTCCTTGAAATGTAATCTTGCAGATTTTAAATCAGATGCTAAATCAACTTTATATCCTTTGCGAACCAAATACTTTTTAATTGCGTTTGCAAAGATTGTTTCGTCTTCAACCAAAAGGATTTGTTTTATTAAAATAGGAACTTCAGTAGAGCCTGGATTATGCATTACGAAAGTTCCTTCTCTGGATTTATTGGCGCAGTAATGATTACTTTTGTTCCTTTTCCTTTAATTGTATTGAAGTCAAGATGCCAATTATGTTTTTGACAAATCTTAAACGCAATAGGTATACCTAATCCCGTGCCAAAACGTTTGGTTGATGGTCCTGGTTCAAGATTGCCAGGTTTAGGCTCAAAAGGTAATCCGGAGCCACTATCTTGTATATGAATCTCAAGAGTATTTCCATGATTTATTATGCTAATTTCTATAATAGTAGAATTTGGAGCGGCATCAATTGCATTTGCTAATAAACCATATATTGCCTGCTCCATTAAATCTGGGTCGGCACTTAATAATACTGAATCTTCCCACCCAAGTTTATTTACTTCTATTTTCTTTTCATTAATTTTACTATCCAACACCTTCAATGCTGCATCAATAAGTTCAGCGGCATTAATATCTGTTAAATTTGGTTCCAAGGGATGTAGGTAAGAAACTAGTGAACTAATCCATCGACCTAAACGATCAATTGTATCTATAATGGCTTGTTTTGATTCTTTAATATCCTCCTTACTCTCTGCATGCTCAAGTAATTGTGCGCTTGCTCGAATACTGGCTAATGGATTACGTACATTATGAGCAACTACTGGAATCAATGAACCTAAAGCAACTTGTCTTTCATTCTCTAGAAGAGCTTCTCTGCTATGTGATAATTCTTCGGCCATTTTATTAATTGCATTTGCCAAATCTGAAACCTCCTCAACACCTTCTTCATTAATCTGATATTCTAGTCGCCCACGCCTTATCTCACCTGCTCCTTTCATAATATTAGCAATTGGCCCGATAAATTGTATTCTCATAACATGGCGCGTATAGAAAACAATAATAAAGGCGAAAATAAGAGGTACTGGAATTATAAATGGCGCAAATTTTGTCCAGGTTTCCAGTGTTATGTCTAATTTCTCATGCTTATTTCTTAATAGTGATTTAAATGAGTGATAGCGATTTTCAAATTTTCCTACCATTTGTTGTGCAAAAGTAGGATTAAGAATTTGTATTCTCGCCAGGCGATCAGCGATATATGGATTGCTAAAAATATTATTCATGTCACCTTGAATTTCTCGATAAGCAAGATTTAGTTCTTGTATAGCAAGATCCTCTTTACGTGAAATTGACCGCCTTCTAAGCTTGTTGAATCGTTCAGATATGCTTCGTGAATATTCGGGGTATGTCTCTAATGCATGACTATCTTCAAGTATTCGTGCACGGATCATTTCTTGAATTTGCGCGTAAAGCTCGCCCCTTATCTGCTCGGTAAGATAAAACATTGTATTGATACGAACAGATTCAGCTGAATTTTGCTGCCAGAAAAACGCCGATACGCCACCTATAAGCCCCATTACCGCGACCAAAAATAAGATTGCAATCTCATGACGAAATATAAGATTTTTTAAAGACTTAGGTGAAATAAATGACATTAACAAATTATATCTTATAAATGGTTCAAATGAACCATAATTTTGGTTATGATTAACCAGAATATCCAAATATATCTTATACAAAATAATACATATTATATTCTATCTTATTGTTTTTAATATAATTAATTACCTATTACTATACTTGGCATGAAATGTGGATGTAATTAGTTGCACACTAATGTGTGCCCCGTTCTCATCGGGTACTTTTAACAACTAACTATTCTTAAGGAGAGTTAATATGAAATGGGAAACTCCAGAATATAGTGACATCCGCTTTGGCTTCGAAGTCACCATGTATATCAACAACAAGTAATTGTTGACTTAGCTTAAGCAAAAAAGGGGCCTTTTGGTCCCTTTTTTATTTCTACTTATAAATTTCTAGAATTAAAACCACATTCTTTTAAACAAATGAAATTGTTTTTTATGAATATGATACATCGCTCCCGTAATATGAAATAAAATAAGTAAACCAAAAATTAATGCGCTAATCTGATGAGCCGTTGAAAATAATTCATTAAGATCCGGTGATTTCCATCCCCAGTGAGGCAACGGTACACCCCAGAATTTTGTTTTATAGCCGCTGAAGGATGATGAAATATACCCAGTGACAGGTTGAATAAACATCATTAAGTAGAGTAAATTATGTGTAGCGGTAGCTAACTTTTTCTGTATAAAGGTTACCTCATCAGGCAAAGGCGGTGACTTAAAAATAAACTTCAGTGATAGCCTAATGAAAGCCAATAGTGCTAATGTTAAACCCATTGATTTATGTAGTGCAAAATACCAACTTCGTTCATCGCTCCCTTTGGGCAAATCAACCATATATATACCCAAGACAAACATACATATTAGCAATATAGCCATAAGCCAATGTATTATTATTGCTATTGTACTGTAACGCCTAATATTCATACGCTAATCTAATATATTTCAAGAGCACCTAAGTACTGCATATTTAAGTTGTAATATTATAAAAAATAAATATATGATGATATTTATAATAAGATTATTTAATATCAAAAAAAATTACAATATAAAAAATATTCATACCGTAGCTTATAATCATAGATCATTAGATAATATATGCCAAGAAAACCATTAAAATGTTTTTTTATTTTTGTATTATTTGTATGCATTTCATTGCCAACTAATGCAGAGCAATATCAAATATTGATTAATAAGAACGATAAAGAACTTATCCTAAAAAAATCAAATAAGATTATAAAAAAATATCATGTAGCGACCGGTAAAGGCGGCAAAGGAACAAAAAGAAAACGTGGTGATAGTAAAACTCCATTAGGAGTATATCGGATTTCAAAATTCAATAAAAGTCATCGCTTTCACTACTTTATACAGCTTGATTATCCAAATCTAATTGATGCTTGGTATGGTTTTAAAAACGAAATTATAGATGGAAAGGATTTTAAGCGTATTGCTCATGCTTATAAGAAAAGGGTATTCCCTCCGCAAGACACAAATCTTGGAGGGCAAATCGGTATACATGGAATCGGTAAAATAACTAAACAGAAATTATCAATACACCAAGAGATTAATTGGACTAACGGCTGTATTGCATTAACAAATAATGATATAAATGATCTTATAAAATATATTAAAATTGGAACAACCGTAATAATTAAAGAATAAGAATATTGACTATATTGACGATATTTATTTAATATTAATCTATTTGTATTATAAATATAATGATAAGAAATCTTATACAGTTATGTCACTTTTTATTTTTATTAATACTGACTGTTTCGTGCGCAAATAACTCTAATCAAATATATACAAAAATATCGAAGAAAGATTTTCTAGATATTATACAAGATGTAGAATTTGCTATTACCGAAAATAATTTTCGAATAATAAATCGTTTACACATAGGTCAATCAATTAGAGATCGCGGAACAGAATTGTTCCCTAAGAATGAAGTAATATTATTTTGCAATTTAACTCTTGCAGAAGAAATGTTGAAACTAAAACCTGATCATATTAATTATTGTCCTTATAAAATAACAATTTCTGAGGTTAATAAGAATATATCCATTGGAACGCGTCTTTTGCCAACCAACACACAGTCTTATGAAATAAATAAATTTTCAGTTAAAATAAATGAAATTTTACGTAAAATAGTGGAATATTCTGCCTCAGATGATCTCTTTATTTTTGAAAAATCATAATAAATTTTGACATAAAATGAAAGAACAACCTGAACATAGTTTATTGCTTAAATGGCTTATTCTTACTGGATTTATTTTTTTTGCAATAATTGCAGCATGGAATGAAGGTGTAATTCTATTACTATATACTGTTGATAAGAGTCATATTTCAATGGCTATAACATTAATTTATCTTCTTGTTACTCTCCATTGCGCTCGAAGGATATATATAATTTCATCTGAAACAAACTTATCAAGACAAATAGAAAAAATAATTAGAAATGAAAATAAAATAAATATTAATATTAATGATGATCAGGTTTTGATTAATTCAAAAATACAATTGACCCCGTGTCTTATGACCGAGTACATCAGAGACCTTTGTTTTCGTAATAGTAAAATTTCAGAATCAGAAGATAATGGCTCCTCTTCAGATCTAAATGATGTTTATAGCTCTAGATTAAAAGGTCCCCAAGAAATTGGATGGTTTGTTTCGGATATGATGTTAAAACTTGGGTTATTAGGTACAATTATTGGATTCATTTTTATGCTTGGATCTGTTGCTAATATTGCTGATTTTGATGTTAGTAATATGCAAAAAATATTAAGACATATGAGCGATGGTATGGGTACCGCTCTTTACACGACACTAGTAGGTTTGGTTTGTAGTGTTTTATCTGCCATGCAATACCATATGATAGATAGGCACGCTGATGAATTAATCGAACTAACTCGTCATATGACGCAAGTTCATGTCATACCAAAAATAAATAATAATTAAAAAATGCGCCCCAAAGATCGTTTTCGTTCTGATCCTTTTACAGATTTATTATTTAACGCTCTTCTTGGTTTTACTTTTTTATTTCTTGTTGCAATTATGTTTATGAACCCAGAAGCAAAAACAGGTATTATTGATCCTAAAGCAGAATATATACTCACAATTACCTGGGAAGATAATAATCCTGATGATATTGATGTATGGATTGAAGATCCTGAAGGGCAACTTGTTTATTTTAGAGCAACTGAAGCTGGCTTACTCCATCTAGATCGTGATGATCGTGGATTAGTTAACGATACTATAACTATTAATGGCGAAGAAGTACAAAACCCATTAAATCAAGAAGTAGTCACATTACGTGGAGTTGTTAAGGGGGAATATGTAGTCAACCTCCATTATTATGCCTCAGAAACTAATAAACCAGTTGACGTTAGCGTTCGACTTGCGAAAGTTAATCCAAAATTAGAAATTGTCTATTATGGAAAAGTTAATCTTGAAAAGAAAGGTGATGAAAAAACAGCGGTCCGTTTTAGTGTCACAAGAGATGGTAAAGTTTCAGGAATTAATTTTCTTCCTAAAACCCTTGTGATTATGAATTAAATGGAGAAACTATTGTGGCATTAGGTATAACAGGAATTATTACAGCCTATATATTACTTGCACTATTACTGCTCAGCATTAACCTTTACTCAAAGTGGTCATGGCAAATAAAGGCTGCCAGTATTGTTCTAACATCTGTATTTTATGTTGTAACATATTATTCTTTACCGGCATTACTTGGATGGCCAACGTCTCAAAATCCACCATCACAATTTAGGCTGCTTGCTGCGCATGTTGTCCAGCCTGATAAAGAAAAGAATACGAGTGGTACTGTCTACCTCTGGTTATCGAAAATTATTAATATGACAGAATTGAGTGAGCCAAGAGCCTATGAATTTGACTATTCGGCTGAACTACATGAAAAGATTATTAATGTTAATGCAAAACTAGATAAAAATATTGCTCAGATTGGCGAATTTAAAGAGCATGATGACGTATTCAATGAGGTAAATGAACAACGACGTGGCGTCAGATCTATCAAAATAGAATTTTATGACCTGCCCGATCCATTATTTCCAGATAAGTAACTGATTAATATTTTAATAAATAGGTTTTGACATAGCTATATATTGCTTAATAAGACTGGTCATATCAGATTCAGACAATTTTGATTCACAGCCATTAAACCAGTGCCTTTCGTTTTCAATAATCTTTTTTACAATAATAGTGCTATCAATTTTTCCCTCATTATTTCTGCATATATCTGGTGAATTTGCTAATAATGATGTTGTTGCGCCCAATACAACTTCTTTATGAAACTGATATACATCATCAATCAAATTCTTATGATTAGTAGAAAAATAATTATTAGGATTTTTTACAGATTGAGTCACAAATGCCATTAGTGTATTCAATTCGTCAGGGATATTAATTCTACTAACCATCGCCCAATGATAGAGATCAACTGGGGTTACCTTCCATTTATATTCTGATTTATCAATATTAATCACTGACAACAAGCCATTTCTAACACAGTCGCTTGCATGAAATTTTAAATTATTAATTTTTTCTATTAAATCTTCTCTCAGTGTTTCCCTATTAGCTGGATCAATAGATAATAAGAGCAGGATTCCTTCGTCGTAAAGTAGCCATTCCCTTTTTCGACACCACTTTTCATATAGTATTTTCTTATCATATTCATCTTGATTATATATTTTATTTTGCTTCGTAATATTTTGTTCATTATTTTTACTAATTAAAATTAAAGACGATAATTTTTTTAATATATTAATCATATTTTATACATCTGGTTGTATAACTTTATCATAGCCAGACCAGTGAATATCCAATGCCGTTTCATTCTCATTAGCAGAAAAATTTTTGTCGATACAAAAACCAGGGACAACTGCTAATTGTTTATTTATGTAAATAAGTGGAATCCTATTTCTAAACCAAGGCAGTACACGATGCTCTTGAAATAATTTTTTAATAGATTTTGAGTGAACTATACTATTAGAATAAATTTTCTCGCCTCCATGCCGATATCGAATAACTATTTCCGCGTCTTTTATTGTTGTCTTAGAAATTCCTCTGCCAAAAGTTTCGTTTGCAATTAATGTTTCTCCATGAATGTTTAATGGTGTCTTTGTATTCCAATTTATTTCTAAATTCAAATCATTGCTATTAATAATTCTTGAGGCATATAGAAGATCTCCGTATCTTCTAATTTCAGTATTTCGCCAATTAACACATGGTGTTTTATCAATTCTAGAATTAATAAGAGTCATCATAATTTGATCCATATGCTTAGAAGTTGGTTTTTCAAAATTCAAACTATTTAACCAAAAAAATATGATATTCTTTTGTCTAGGTATACTAAATTTTTTAATTAATTTAATATTAAGATTCATTGAGTTTTTATACAAAACGGCTGTCATATCTTCTAAACCAATCTCGTCAATAAGCATCAAGCATTCTTTTTGATGATTAATTGTTCTACAAACACTTTTTCGATAGGAGGGCCATTTATTATCAAGCTCTGCTAATATATTATGTCTTAAATAATTTCTATCGTAGCGTATATCACAATTAGTATTATCCTCTTGCCAAGAAATATTATTATTTTTTGCATATTTTTCAATTTCCTTGCGTGAAAAAATCAAGAAAGGGCGTGCATGAAAGCCATCCCCGAATTTCTTAATTACAGGCATTGATGATAATCCACGTGGGCCCGCACTTCTAAAAATTTGAAGAAAGAATGTTTCAACTTGGTCATCTTGATGGTGGGCGGTAAAAAGAATGTCATTCTTCCTTACAAGTTTTGAGATAAGTGAGTAGCGCTTATCTCTTGCCCAACCCTCGACACTTAGATTCTCAGGACAACTTTCATTAATCTTCATCAATGCAAAAGGAACATTATATTTTATGCATTCCTGTCTACAAAATTCTCCCCAATCACTACTTTCCTTTTGCAGGCCATGATCAATATAAATGACTTCTAATGCTTGTTTTAATTTACTTCTAATCGAACATAGCAGGTGTAATAAAACACTAGAGTCTATACCGCCACTATAGGCAATTAATATTCTTCTGGAGTCTGGAAATGAATCAAGTAATTTATTAATATTAAACTGAGACAGTGAATTTATCATCGCTGTATTTTTTATGTCCCTAATAGCAGCTAGTTCTGCTCAAATCTACCAATTCGTCTAAGTTTTTCTTGTCTTTGATTTACAATTTGAGATACAGGCCGTGAACATAGTTGTTCGAGTTTTTCAATTAAAATTATTTTTACTCGTTTCGCTATTTCATCAAAATCACGATGTGCACCGCCTAATGGCTCATCAATAATATGATCGATAAGCCCCAGATCTTTTAGTCTTGTTGCGTCTATACCCATGGATTGTGCAGCCTCTTTCGCTTTATCAGCGCTTTTCCATAAAATGGAAGCGCATCCTTCCGGCGATATAACCGAATAGATACTATACTGGAGCATTAATAAATGATCAGCTACTCCAATTGCTAAGGCACCGCCAGATCCGCCTTCACCTATTATGGTTGCTATTATTGGTGTTTTTAACTCTGCCATAACCAGTAAATTTTTTGCAATTGCTTCACTCTGGCCGCGTTCTTCGGCCTCTATTCCTGGGTATGCGCCAGGTGTATCAATAAAAGTTAATACAGGCATATTAAATTTTTCGGCCAATCGCATAATACGTAAAGCTTTACGGTAACCTTCTGGTTTTGGCATTCCATAATTACGCATTATTCTTTCTTTGGTATCCCGTCCTTTTTGATGACCTATAATTGCTACAGATTGATTAGCAAGGCGTCCAATGCCGGTAATTATTGCAGGATCATCAGCAAAATATCTTTCGCCATGTAACTCCTCAAAATCTACAAATATTCTCTCGATGTAATCCTTCGTATAGGGGCGTTTCGGATGTCTTGAAATCTGCGATATTTGCCAGGGAGTTAAAGATGAAAAAATGGATTCCGTTAAATCTTGGCTACGTTTTTTTAGTGCTAGAATTTCTTTACTAACACTTATATCTTGGTTATTTTCAACGAAACGCAATTCTTCAATCTTTGCTTCGAGTTCTGCTATTGGTTGTTCAAAATCTAAAAAATTCATATATATAATTTTCTGTTATTAAATATGTCCAACATTATAATCTATTTTTATATTTTCCTTGCCAATTGATTCTGATAATTTATCTAACAAATCATCATTTATTGTCAAATTCCATTTATCACCTAGATTTAGATCGGCAATCGCTTTCCCATTATTATAGCGAATATATACCTTCGAGCATCCATTACGATACGGTAAAATAGTTTTTTTTAATTTTTCTAACCCTCCGTTGCTTAAATATATTTTTTCGATATTAAGAATTAGGCTGGATCTTTCTTTTCTTATTTGATCAAGACTAAAAATCTGATTAGCGCGAATTGAAACTCCGCGATCAACATAATCATCTTCAATTGCTTTGCCTTTAATAATTATTAATTGATCTTTTTGTAAAAGATTTCTATATTTTTGATATTCATCCGAATAAACGTTAATTAGTATTTGTGCAGTTCTGTCATCAAGTCTAATTTCTGCCATTCGTCCTCTACTTCCTGTACGTGTTCGAATACCCATTATATAGCCAGCGACAAGAACACTTCCTAGTTTACACTCATTTAATCTTGTGCTGATAATTTTCTGAAGCTCATCTTCATAGCGAATAATTGGGTGTCCCTTTAGGTAGAAGCCCAATGTTTCTTTCTCACCCATCAATCTTTCTTTGTCATCCCAATCAGGCATAATCGTATATTGAGAAATACCCGAATTATCTTCTTTATTTTCATTTGCAATATCTAAACCAAACATATCATTTTGACCACTAATATTATTTTCAGAATACTGCTCAGAGAGTGATATTGCTTTCGATAGATTATGTGAGAGTGTGCTTCTGCTTACCCCGAAAAAATCCATTGAACCCGATCGTATTAAAGCCACAAGAACACGTCTATTAACTTTTCTTAAATCAACACGCTTGCAAAAATCGAATAAACTTAAATAATCATTACCAGCTACTCTTGCTTTAATAATAATCTCAATTGCTGACAAACCAACACCTTTAATTGCGCCGAGTCCGTATGAAATAGTTTTATTATCAGTCACTGTAAAGCTATATTGACCTTCATTAACAGATGGTGGGAGAACTTTAATCTGCATTCTTCTAATTTCTTCTAACAAGGTAACAATCTTATCCGTATTATCCATATCAGCCGATAAAACAGCAGCCATGAATGCTGCTGGATAATGTGATTTTAACCAAGCCGTTCTATAAGCAACTAAAGCATACGCAGCGGAATGCGATTTATTAAATCCATAACCTGCAAATTTCTCCATTAAGTCAAAAATCCTTGTTGACTGCCTATCATCAATGCCTCGAGCTATACACCCTTCGGTAAAAATTATCCTTTGTTTTGCCATCTCATCAGGCTTCTTTTTACCCATAGCTCTACGTAATAAATCAGCAGCGCCAAGTGTATAACCTGCTAGCGTTTGTGCAATTTGCATTACTTGTTCCTGGTATAAGATGATGCCATAGGTTGGCTTTAGTACATGCTCTAAATCATCATGCATGTATCGGATTGCCGCGCCACCAGATTTTCTTTCAATAAAATCATCTACCATTCCTGACTGTAAGGGGCCAGGTCTAAATAGGGCTACAAGCGCAATTAAATCATCAAATTTATCTGGTTTAAGACGCTTGATGAGTTTTTTCATTCCATCTGATTCTAATTGGAAAACTGCTGTCGTTTTTGTGCTTTGAATTAAATTATAGGTCGGAGCGTCATCAAGTTTTATTTTTCTAATATTTATAATTGACTCTCCATTATTTTTTCTAATTCTATTTATATCTTTTAGTGCCCAATCAATTATTGTTAACGTTCTTAGTCCTAGAAAATCAAATTTAACAAGCCCAATTTCTTCTACGTCGCTCATATCAAACTGCGTGACAATCGTTTGTGATGTTTGCTCACAATATAAAGGCATATAATTAAATAATGGATCTGGCGCAATAACAACACCACCAGCATGTCTTCCTGCATTCCTTGTTATCCCTTCAAGTTTTTTTGCCAAATCAATTAATAATTTAACGTCATCTTCTGATTTATATCGTTTTTTAAGCGCCTGCTCTTCTGATAATGCTCTATCAAGAGTCATTGTCATTGCTAAATCAAAAGGAATAAGTTTTGCAATTTGATCTACAAAACCATATGGAAAACCTAGGGCCCTACCAACATCTCTTACAACTGCTTTTGCAGCCATCGTACCAAAAGTTATAATTTGTGATACATGATCATTGCCATATTTTGTTGAAACATAATTTATGACTTCATCTCTATGATCCATACAAAAATCTACATCAAAATCTGGTAAGGAAATGCGTTCCGGATTTAAAAAACGCTCAAACAACAAATCATATTTAATTGGATCAAGCTCTGTAATATCAAGAGAGTATGCAACTAGTGAGCCTGCACCAGAGCCTCTACCAGGTCCAACTGGTATGCTATTTTCTTTAGCCCAACGTATAAAATCAGCAACTATCAAAAAATAACCTGAAAAACCCATGTCTATAATAACATCAAGTTCTTTTTGTAGTCTTTGGTGATATTCTTCTAATTGTATCTCTGTATTTTCTTTGCCCTCACTTAATATTTCATTTAATTTCTTTGTTGATTCATTAATTAGAAGCTGATCTTGAGTTTCATTTTCATTTACTGGGAAATAGGGCAAAAAATTCTTTCCTAAATTAAATTTAACATTACATCTTTGCGCAATATTAAAAGAGTTTGTTATAGCTTCGGGAATATCTGAGAATAAATCTTCCATCTCCTCTGAGCTACGGACATACTGTTGATTTGTATATTCCCTGGGTCTTCTAGGATCATCTAAAGTAAAACCCTGATAAATGCAAACACGAGCCTCGTGGGCTTCAAAACCCGTCTCATCTAGAAAACGTACGTTATTGGTCGCAACTACGGGTATATTAAATTTTTCAGAATAATCTAACGTATTACTTACTAAAAGATCTTCATCTTTTCTACCAATTCTTTGTAATTCAAGATAGTAACGATTCGGAAAAAGTGAAAGTAAATTTTCTACTGCCTTATTTGCGCTTAAACTATCATTGCCTGTAAATATTTTAGTAAAATTTCCGTTATCTGCACAATCTATAACTATCAATCCATCATTATATTTTTTTAACCAATCAAAATGTATCATTGGGTTACCTAAGTACTGCCCTTCTGTATAACTTTTAGTTATTAATTTTGATAGATTCTTATAGCCATCTATATGCTGACAAAGCAGTAATATATTAAAAAATTCATCTTTTTTTTCTGTTACCAAATTTAAATCGGCGCCTATTAATGGTTTAATTCCTTGATCACGCATTGCGCGATAAAACTTTATTGCTGAAAAAACATTATTCTTTTCAGTAATAGAGATTGCCGGCATATTCATATTCGCGACAGTTGATGCTAAATCAGTAATTTTTATTAATCCATCAGCTAATGAATATTCTGTATGTAAATGTAAATGAACAAAACTCATAATAAAATTCTATCTAAATATATTTTGATACTGGTGAAAAAGAACATCGGTGTATATCAGTGATACCTAGTTTTTCCAATGACTCAAGATGTTGTTTCGTCGGATAACCTTTGTGAGATGAAAAACCATACCCTGGGTAAATTTTATCTAAAGCTATCATTTCATTATCACGTTCTACCTTTGCAATAATAGATGCTGCTGAAATTTCTGAAATAAAA
>CAJWQR010000024.1 GCA_913045195.1 uncultured Legionellales bacterium
GGGAGTCTTAAGAATCAATTTAAAAAAGCAGATAAATCAGGAGCTGAAATAGCACTAATACTAGGGGAAAATGAACTAGAAAAAAAAGAGCTAACAGTAAAATATTTAAGAGATGAGAAACCTCAAGTAACCATCAAATACTCTGAAATATCAAATTTTTTAAGCAAAGCACTATCTATTTAAAAAAATTCAATAAAATAGTAATTCTTTTATCAAAGTAAGTAAAACCCGCGTTATAATGTGCGCCCTTTTATAAGCGTAGCTATCAAAAAAATACTTTAGTGGAGATGGAAATTGGACGTATACAACACAGAAGAAGAACAAGTTGAAGCAATAAAAAAATGGTGGAATGAAAATGGTAAATCAATTATTGCTGGTATTATTATAGGCGTTACAGCCATATTTGGTTGGCGCAGTTATGAAAACCATACTGCAATGCAGGCAAAGGCAGCCTCAATTCTATACGAACAATTGCTAGTCGCGTCACGTAAAAACGACTCAAATAATATTCGTAGCATTGCCAATAATATTATTGCTGATTATGAATCAAGTACGTACGCAATATTTTCAAAATTGATGTTAGCAAAACTGGAAAGTGAATCTGGTGATCTTGAAAATGCTGAAGTGTATTTATACTCTGTATTAGATAATGTTTCGCGTGATGAATTCAAGCATATAACGAGATTACGCCTTATAAGAGTGCTAATAGCAAATAATAAATTGGAATCTGCGGAAGAATTATTAACAAAAGTTAAGCCGAATCAATTTACTGCTCACTATGAAGAATTACGAGGAGATATTTTTGCCAAACAAGGCAATGTTAAAGGAGCACTAAAAGCATATCAAAAGGCAATAGCTAATAGCGCTAGTAATGAAGATGCCCAAATAATACTACAAATGAAATTAGATGATTTAGGCAGAATTTAATTTTATTGTGAAACTCCGCATTTTAATTTTATGCTTAATCTTCGCCATTTCTACTGGATGTGGTATTAAACAAACTATATCTGAATACACTGGTGGGGGGGATAATACTATACCTCCTTCTCCATTAATTAATTTCACCGAAACTGCAAAATTAAATAAAGTTTGGTTACAAAATATCGGGAAAGGTACAGATGATTCTTTTACCAATATAACGCCGACTATTTTAGATGAACAAATATTTATTGCAGACCCAAAGGGTAATATTGCCGCACTCACTATAAAAAGCGGTGATTTTGTATGGCGCAATGACAGTCGTCTATCAATTACAGGTGGCCCGGGAGCTGGTAGTTCTTTAGTCCTAGTAGGCACAAGTGAAGGAGAAATACTAGCGCTTTCAAGAAACACAGGTAGTGAAGCATGGCGAACAAAAGTATCTAGTGAAGTGCTGTCATCGCCAAGAGAAGCAGATGGCGTGGTTGTAGTAAGAACAATTGATGGAAAAATCTTTGCTTTAGATGCAATTGATGGAAAACATCTTTGGATTTATGACCGAAGCGTACCCACGTTATCGCTGCGGGGCACAAGTAGTCCAGTTATTGCAAATGGATTAATTATAACAGGATTTGATGATGGGCGTTTAGCGGTAATCGAATTAAAAACTGGGAAATTAGTCTGGGAAAAAAAAGTAGCTTTTTCGAGAGGAAGAAATGAACTTGAAAGAATGGTTGATATTGATGCCCAGCCATTAGTTATTGAAAAAATAATATACGTCACTACATTTCAAGCAAATGTATCGGCCATATCATTAGAAACTGGACAAATACTTTGGCAAAGAGAAATCTCGTCTCACTCAGAATTAAGTGCTGACAAAAAAAATATTTTTCTTACAGAAGATAACGGTAGTGTCTGGGCCTTAAATAGATTTACTGGTGCATCGGCTTGGAAACAAGAGAAACTAGCAAACCGTAAAGTTACGGGTCCTGCGATTTTAGGCGACAAAGTTATTGTTTGTGATGCTGAAGGCTACATGCATTGGCTAGACAAAGAAACGGGTAATTTTGCTGTTAGAACTCGGATAGGGGATAACCCTATTTTGACTCAACCAATAAATTCAAATGACATATTGTTCGTATATTCTAGTTCAGGGGCACTTTCAGCATATACATACAAAAATATTGAAGAAAAATATATAACCAAAGAATTAGAGAATAAAAAATCAGTTCCGGAAGAAACAATATCTGCTGATAAAAAAACTGCATACGAAAGATCGAGGCGAGTATCTATTGAAAAAAATTCAAATAAAGAAATAATAGAAAATACTGAAAAAGAATCTGAAAATGAAGATTCTCTTTTTGGGCGATTCCTAAATATATTTAGTGATGATAGCGAAGAAGATGTAGAATAAATCTTGAAAATTTAAACTTCTGCATATCAATAAAATCAACTTAAGTATCAACTATAACTATGAAACCAATTGTCGCCATCATAGGTCGCCCTAACGTTGGTAAATCCACTTTTTTTAATAATCTTACCTCGAGTCGCGATGCGTTGGTTGTTGATAGACCAGGAATAACTCGCGATCGCCAATATGGAGTTGCGCATCATAATTCAAATTCATTTTTAATTATTGATACTGGTGGTATCGGCGAGATAAATCATGAAAGTAAAGATATTGCTGATCTAATGACAGAACAATCAATGTTTGCTGCTAAAGAATCATCAGTATTAGTGTGGATTGTTGATGGTCGTATTGGCCTAACAAATGTCGATGAAGTTCTCGCTAAGAATTTACGTAAGCTAAATAAACCAATATTCCTTGCAATAAATAAACTCGAAGGTAATTTATCTGGTATTGAATTAAATGATTTCTATAGCCTTGGTTTAGATTCTATTTGGCCTATATCTGCAAAAAGAGGTGATGGAATTAGTAAATTACTCGACGCATTAGTTGGGCAATTATCTTTCGAATCTAAAAATAAAGTAGAAGAAGAAAACCTTATCATTTCTATACTAGGAAAACCAAATGTTGGAAAGTCAACATTAATTAATAAAATTATCGGCGAAAAAAGAGTTCTAACATTCGATCAGCCTGGCACAACCCGTGATAGTATAAAAGTTCCAACAAAAAAAAATGGAAAAAATTATACCTTTATCGATACTGCTGGTGTACGTAGAAAAAGTAAAGTAAATGATACCGTTGAAAAATTTAGCATATTAAAATCCTTCGAAACTATAGAATCAGCAAAAATCGTTATTTTAGTTATTGATGCAATTGAAGGTGTTACAGAACAAGATAGTACGCTATTAGGGATGATTCAAGATAGCGGGAAATCTATAATTGTTGCAATCAACAAATGGGATAGGTTAGAAAAAATAGAAAAAGATCGAATTAAATCTCAACTTTCTCGAAAATTTAGTTTTATTGATTATGCAGAATATCATTACATTTCTGCTCTAAATGGCACTGGTGTGAATAGCTTATTCAAAAAAATAGATGTAATTGTTAACTCACTTGATATTAATTTTTCGACATCTCGCCTGACGGAAATTTTACAAAAAATAATCTTAAAACATCCCCCTAAAATCGTTAATGGAAGAAGAATAAAGTTACGTTATATGCATCTAGGCGATACAAACCCAATACGTTTTATTATTCATGGGAATCAAACAAATAATGTTCCTGATAGTTATGAACGCTATTTATCAAAAGCGATTACAAAAGAATTAAAATTGGTGGGGACGCCTGTACTGATAGAGTTTAAGCAAAGTGAAAATCCCTACAAAGGGAAAAGAAATATTTTAACAAAAAGACAAATTAATAAACGTGCTCGTTTAATAAAGTATAGAAAGAAAAACTAATAAAATATTTAGATATCTTATAAAACCTTATTATATAAATTTTTTATCGTGGTGAGAATATTTATCACATCCCCTTCTGTTTGTAATTCGCCATTTTCATTTAATACAACTATTTCTGTTTTATTATTAATACTTGTTAGGCTTAATTGGTAAAGTATGCCTTCTTCATCTTCATCATCGCCCCAAAATTTCAATCTAGAAAAAAGACTTTTCTCCTCTTCTTCCTCTTCAGATTTAATATAACGAAAACTATAGATTCCTTTTTCCTGATCACTGGCTTCCAAAAAATAACCTGCCTGCTCTAATACTTGCTTAGTATTATTCCATACTAAACTAAAATTTTCTGTTACCTCCAAGTAACTTCCCCCTTCCGGAGAATTAAATATTTCTGCTTTTTCTTTGCTGGGTTTTTGAATATCAGAATTAATTAAAGAAGTATTATCTATCGGACGGTTTTCTTTTATTTCCACGATATTATTAAAATGTATATTCAATTTATTAATAATATCTTTCTCTGCTAATTTGTCTGGCTGACTATCTAACCAATCTCCTTCTGATAGTTCTTGCCTTTCACTAGATAAAAATAAGATGGTCCCCCCTCCTTCTGAAGGCTCAGTGAGAATTTTAAATTTTTGTTTTGTTTGTTCGGTTATTTTCCAATCAGTTTCTAGTACACCCAGTTCTGGGTCATCTAAAAAAATTATATGTCCATTGTTCTGCCAAAATTCACGTAATTTAGGCCATAAATCAACCGATGTCCCTCTCAGTGCTACCCACTGCTCATCTTCAAAATTTCCTGATCCTAGAATAATGCCGTCATCATCCCCCTTTATTGAGCGTTGCCTTTCGAATTCATTTAGTGACGTTGATTCCCGATCACTTGGGATGTCTGAAGAATATTTACCTTTGGTAACAGTTAAGTCGGGTGGCACTTCTAACTCCGGTAAATCCCTGCTTTTACTGTAAGTAGTGCGTTTGTCCGGTAATACATCATCGAAACTCGGCAAACTCTCACATCCAAAGATGAAAATAATACAATTAAGTAAAATTAAATTCCGGTGCTTCTTCATAATACTATTATACAATACCCGCTTGTTTCATGGCATTTAATAATTCTTCTTCAGATGACTGTTCTAACCATGTCATTGGAAGCCTAATGCCAGATTGTATTAATCCTAATTTATTTAAAGCCCATTTTACTGGGATTGGGTTTGATTCAATAAATAATTTTTTATGAAGACCCTCAAGCGTTTCATTTATTTTATTTGCTTCATCGGCCTTACCTCTTGATGCAAATATACACATTTCATGCATTTTTTTTGGAGCAACATTTGCTGTCACGGAAATTACTCCATCACCGCCTGCTAGAATAAAATCCTTTGTTGTTTCATCATCTCCACTAAGTAAAAGAAAGTCATCGTGTGTGCTCTCGCGTATCTCTTTTACGCGATTTAAGTCTGCGGTTGCCTCTTTCACCCCTATAATATTATCGATCGATGCTAATTGAATGATTGTCTCTGGTAACATATCACAGGCAGTTCTTCCTGGCACATTGTAAAGAATCTGTGGGATGTTAACAGTTTCTGCAATTACCTTATAATGTTGAAACAAACCTGCCTGAGTTGGTTTATTATAATAAGGCGTGACCAATAAACAGGCATCTGCGCCAACTTCCTTTGCACATTTCGTTAATGAAATAGCTTCAATTGTAGAATTAGCGCCTGTTCCAGCAATTACCGGGATTCTTCCCTTCGTGATTTTCACTGTTTTTTTAATAACCTCACAGTGCTCATCCTCAGTTAGGGTTGCAGACTCCCCTGTTGTACCAACAGAGACAATAGCTGTTGTGCCTTGCTCGATATGAAACTCAATTAATTGCTCTAAGGCTTTAAAATCAAGCGCAGTATCAGGGGCTACTCCAGCCTGCATTGGGGTAGCAATAGCAACAATACTTCCAGTAAACATTGTAAATAATTATTATATCTAATTAGAAAAAGCGTGTATGGTACTCAATGTTGTGATGTTATGACAAGAATAAAATTTTAAAGGTCAGAAAACACAATCAACTTAGGTGTTTTATATCAAAATTTCATCACAATCAAGAAAATAACTTGAATCAAACTAAAATAAAAAAATGGAAAATTATCTTGTCGTAAACATTCTTGCAGACAATACCAACGAAAATATCCGAAAGTTTTCTAAACTAGCAAAAACCAGTCAATGTAACGTCATTGATTGTCATTTTAAGGTTGTCGGGCAATATTTATCTGCGATATTCTTGTTTTCAGGGTCCTGGAATGCCATTGCAAAAATGGAAGATATGCTGACCAAATTAGAAAACGAGTACAATATAATCATTCAAAAGAAAAGAACTGAAATTGAAAAATTGCAAGCTGACTATATGCCGTACGTGATTGATATCGTTGGGCCTGGCCATGCGAACATAATGTATGACATTACTGATTTTATAATAAATAGTAATTTACTCATTAAAAAAATATCTGCCAGTACATATCAAGCATCACAAACTGGCAAAGAAATGTTTGCGTTACATATGATTGTACACATACCTTCAAACTCATCTATTGCTACTATACGTGGTGAATTTACCGAATTTTGTGACCAATTCAATCTTGATACAATAATGGAGCCCTTAAAATAAATTTTTAGAAAAACTAATCATGGGTATAAAAAAAATTAAAATTGGTGAAAAAGTACAAGAATTTAGTTTGCCTTCAACTGGCAATAAAGTAGTAACACTCGCTGGACTAAAAGGTAAAAACGTTATTATCTATTTTTATCCTAAGGATGCTACACCAGGCTGTACATTAGAAGGGCAAAATTTTCGTGATAATATTCGTAAATTTTCTTCGCGCAATACAAAAATATTAGGTGTATCTAGAGACAAAATAACTTTACATGAAAAATTTAAAAAAGATCAAAACTTTCCTTTTGATTTACTTTCTGATGAAGATGAAATACTTTGTAAAATTTTTGATGTAATAAAAGTAAAAAATATGTACGGTAAAAAAGTAATGGGTATTGAAAGATCTACATTCTTAATTGATAAAAAAGGTATTCTTCGAAACGAATGGCGAAAAGTAAAAGTAAAAGGCCATATAGAAGATGTACTTGAAGAACTAAAGAAAATTAAATAATTTTATAAGACTTAAAGATTAAACTTATTCTATTATCTATGCATTGATTTAATTTTTTAATTAATTTTTTTAAAACTATTTTCTCTTAACTACTTTAATATTGTCTTCATGTATAGGCCATACATTTATTAAAGCCTTTACTAAAGTTGCCAATGGTATTGCAAAAAATACGCCCCAAAAACCCCAAAGTCCTCCAAACACTAGTATCGAAACAATAATTGCCAACGGATGTAAATTAACCGCCTCGGAGAATAGAATAGGAACTAAAACATTTCCATCGAGAAATTGAATAATAAAATAACTTAACATTAACCATGTAAAATCAGAAGTCAATCCCCATTGAAAATAACCAACTAAAGCGATTGGTAAAGTTACTATTGCCGCCCCTATGTAAGGAATCAAAACTGATATCCCAACAATCATCGCAAGCAAAAAAGCATAATTTAATCCTAGAATAACGAAGGCAACATATGAAACACCACCAACAATCAAAATCTCATTAAATTTCCCACGAACATAGTTTCCAATTTGAGCATCCATTTCAATCCATATTTCATCTACCAGTTGCCTTTCTTTTGGTAAAAAACGTGCTAGCCATTCAATTACTATTTTCTTATCTTTTAAAAAGAAAAAAATCATAAGCGGCACTAAAATTAAATAAACAAGAATAGTTATAACTGCGGGCATAGATGCTAGTGAGAATGATAATACACTTTGGCCTAGTTCACTGAAACTATCACGAATATTTGAATTCAATTCCCATACATATTCTTCTGAAATTAAATCTGGATATTGCTCAGGAAGACGCAAAAGTAATTCTTGAATATTTCTAATCATTTCAGGAACTTCTTGAAAAAATTGACTAACTTGTCTAGAAAGAAGTGGCATCAAACCAAATAATATATATGCCATAAAAACTAAAAATAATAAGTAAACTATATTTACTGATGCAAATCGTGTCATATCTTTCATTTGCAATTTAGATACTGCGCCTTCAAGCAGATAAGCAATAACTAATGCTGCTAATAATGGTGCGAGCATTTTACCCATGGTCAAGAAAATAATTAGACCAAATGCCAAAAGAATTACTAATAGTGATGCTTGTGGATCAGTAAAATACCGTCTATACCATGTGTTAATAAAATTAAACATTAATTTTAGTCCTAATTATGATTATGATACTTACGAATATATTAATATATAAAAGATAAGTGCATTACAAAATATAAAAAATGGTATTGCAAGTATAAAAATGAACAAACTCGAACTATCTAAAGAAATAAAAAAATGGGGAGCTGAACTAGGATTCCAACAAATTGGTGTTACTACAGCAGATCTACATCAAGATGAGGCATATCTTATTAATTGGCTTTCTAAGGGAAGACATGGAGAAATGTCCTATATGGCGTCTCATGGCACTAAACGTAGTCGCCCGAATGACCTAATTCCTGGCACCTCAAGTGTTATCTCTGCAAGAATGGATTATATGCCTCCTTCAAGTAAGCATCCTATTGAAGTTTTAAAAAATACAAAACTCGCATATATATCACGATATGCGACAGGACGTGATTACCACAAATTAATTCGGCGGCGCTTAAAAAAATTAGCAAATAAAATTCATGAACACTATAACGATTTTGGATATCGTTGTTTTGTTGATAGTGCCCCAGTACTAGAAAAAGCTTTGGCTAGAAACGCAGGACTTGGTTGGATAGGTAAACATAGTAATCTGATAAACCCGCAAGCTGGCTCATGGTTTTTTCTGGGCGAAATATATACGAATTTGCCGCTTGAAATTGATACTCCATTTAAGGAAAATCATTGCGGGACTTGCAATGCATGTATTGATATTTGCCCAACAAATGCAATTGTTGGAGAAATGGAAATTGACGCGCGACGCTGTATTTCATATTTAACTATCGAACTACGTGGCAGAATTCCTGAAGAATTTCGAAAAATGATTGGTAATCGGGTGTATGGTTGTGACGACTGTCAATTAATTTGTCCTTGGAATAAATTTTCTAAAAATTCTGATGAAGATGATTTTCGTATCCGACATGGACTAGATGCTGCTAATTTGATCGATTTATTTTCATGGACAGAAACAGAATTTCAAAAACGAACAGAAGGATCTGCAATAAAAAGAATAGGCTACGAAAGTTGGCTAAGGAATATTGCTGTTGGTCTAGGAAACGCGCCTACCTCGAAAAAAGTAATTAATGCACTAAAGAAACGTCAAGATAATTCTTCTGCATTAGTTAGTGAACATATTGAGTGGGCTTTGACGCAGCATTGCTAGAAGGGGTGGGCAAATTAATATGTTTTTTTAACCAATCAACAATATTTTTTATCAAATCATTTTCCATATTATTAAAGTAATGATCGGCGTCTTTTACCTCAATCTGAGTATATAAATAGTTACCACTTTTTTTTGATGCAAGCCGGCGGTCAGGTGCGGATTCCACGCTTTCTTTGAAATTTAAACTGCCATATATATCAAACATAGGTATCTTTATTCTTTCAATTAATCTTAATATGTTAATCGAAGGCTTTATATAAACATAGCCTTGTAAACTAATCGCAATCATGGCGTCAATATTTTGTGAATTTTCTTTTTCAAGATATACCAATGATGATAATGCGCCAAAACCATGTCCAATAAGAACAACCTTGGTAAATCCACGCTTTTGTAATAATTTTACCGCCGCAATAATTCTATGTTGAGTTTCTTGAAACGTACTTCCATATTCTTGAATATTATTTTCTGGTGAGATTAGAGGTAGTTGTATTGATAAAGTCGTCCAACCAAATTTTGGCAACATTTTTCTTAATGGTGAAATAACTTCAGGCCAATCAGCATGTCCGCCTATTGAATGTAGAATAATCACTGCACTTTTTGTTTCTTCGCTATTTAGACTGTTAAAAAGAGCGAGGAAACTACTATTTGTTGTTTCGAGCCAAAGCAACTCAGTTGCTTTGGCCTTTTCTGCTACGCCAGTCGATATTCTTTTTTCCCAGTTATAATCTGATGAATTGCCTTCAACAATAAAAGTATTCAGAAATAGATAAAAAAATATACCCATATATAATTTTCGCTTCATTTAATCTAGATACCCCAGAAATTTAATCCTTAAAATAGCGGATAGTGGCTATGGTAATGCTTATCAGGTAAAGTTACCTGCTCCACAAATCAAGAATGGATTATTTTAAATGCATAACGCTGTAATTGCCCCTTCAATATTGTCTGCTGACATGTCTAACCTTGGAAAAGAAACCAAATCTGTTTTAGCGGCAGGTGCAGATTTCATCCATGTCGATGTTATGGATAATCACTATGTGCCTAATTTAACTTTTGGTCCAATTGTCGTCAAAGCCCTGCGTAATTTTGGCATAGTAGCGCCATTAGATGTACATTTAATGATTAAGCCGGTGGATAGAATAATCCCAGAATTTGCTGAAGCTGGTGCTGACTATATTACTTTTCATCCAGAGGCATCTGAAAATATTGAACATACATTAGAATTAATTCGTCAGTGTGAATGCAAATCAGGGATAGTATTTAACCCAGCCACACCTCTTGATATTCTCGGTCGTGTTCTTGATAAAATCGATATTGTACTACTAATGTCAGTTAATCCTGGGTTCGGTGGACAATCCTTCATTGAACCCGTTTTGGATAAACTTAGCCATGCGAGAGAAATAATTGATAAATCAAAATATGATATTCGCCTTGAGATCGACGGTGGTGTCAAAATTGATAACATTCGTAAAATTGCTGAAGCCGGTGCTGATACTTTCGTTGCTGGATCTGCTATTTTTGAAACAGACAATTATGGATCAACAATCGCAATGATGCGAGAACAGATAGCGCTAGCTAATAACTGATATATTGATTTATCTCATACCCATTAAAATGGAAAAATAGATTTTGCTTAGCCTTTTTCTAAAATATGAATATTTTCTTTATTAAATAGTATGATTAGCAAAAATGATTTTAATAAACTTGCTAAAAAGGGATACAACCGTATTCCTCTAATGCGTGAAGTGTTAGCAGATCTTGATACGCCACTTAGTACCTATACAAAAATATGTAACTTTCCGTATTCCTATTTGTTTGAATCAGTAGAAGGTGGTGAAAAATGGGGGCGTTACTCCATAATTGGTTTACCTGCCAAAAGAATAATTTCTGTAACTGGTGAAAAAATAAAAATTACCGAAAATAGTAAACTTATTGATAAATACAATACTAATGATCCTCTTAAAGAAATTGAGAAAATTCAACAATCATATAAAGTTGCGCAAATTGAGGGTATGCCACGTTTTAGTGGCGGTTTAGTAGGTTATTTTGGTTATGAAACAATTCGTTACATTGAGCCTAAATTAAATAAGAATAACAAAGAAGATCCAATTGGCTCTCCAGATATATTATTAATGGTGTCTGATGAAGTCGTTGTGTTCGATAATCTGAGCGGAAAACTATTTATCATAGTGCATGCGGATCCAAAAAAAAATGATGCTTACTCAAATGCACTACGACGACTTGATGATATAAGTGGAATGCTTCGTGATAACAAAAACAATAAATCGCAATCAGATAATTCTCGTGATGTTAATGAAGATGACTTTGTTTCTGGTTTCACTCAAAAAAATTATGAGAAAGCCGTCGATACTATAAAAGATTACATTGTTAATGGTGATGCAATGCAAGTTGTACTATCACAAAGATTATCCATACCATTCCAATCAAAACCAATAAACCTATATAGAGCGCTTCGTTCGCTTAACCCTTCTCCTTACATGTATTTTCTGGATTTAGAAGATTTTCAGATCGTAGGGTCATCTCCAGAAATACTAGTTAGACTCGAAGATAATATTGTAACAGTGAGGCCTATTGCGGGAACAAGACCACGTGGCGAAACGAAATCGGATGATCTTGCGTTGGAAAAAGATCTCTTAGAAGATCCAAAGGAATTAGCAGAACATTTAATGTTAATAGACCTTGGCAGAAATGATCTAGGTCGGGTTGCTGATATGGGAAGTGTTACTTTGACTGATAAAATGATAATTGAACGGTATTCACATGTTATGCATATCGTCTCTAATGTGACAGGTGAGCTAAAAAAAGGAATGAATGCTATGGATGTCTTGCGCTCCACCTTCCCTGCCGGAACTGTTTCTGGTGCGCCGAAAATTAGGGCTATGGAAATTATTGATGAACTTGAGCCCGTAAAACGAGGAGTTTACTCGGGAGCAGTTGGTTATATATCATGGAACGGAAATATGGATACTGCAATTGCAATAAGAACTGCTGTCATTAAAGATAAGACTCTACATATCCAAGCGGGTGCAGGCATTGTCGCTGACTCAATACCAAAAAATGAATGGGATGAAACAATGAATAAAGGACGCGCCATCTTTAAAGCTGTTAGTTTGGCTGAAAAAGGCCTAACGTAACAGAGAGAATATTATGTTACTGATGATCGACAATTATGATTCTTTTACCTATAACTTGGTTCAATATTTTGGCGAACTTGGACAGGATGTCCGTGTGTATCGAAATGATAAGATTACCGTTGACGAAATTAAAGAGTTATCTCCTTCTTATATTGTTATTTCTCCTGGGCCTTGTACTCCTAATGAAGCTGGCATATCTATTGATGTTATTAATAATTTTAAAAAAGAAATACCAATATTGGGTGTTTGCTTAGGACATCAAAGTATAGGACAAGCCTTTGGAGGAAAAATAATCCATGCAAAAAAAATTATGCATGGTAAAACATCAGATATTTATCATAAAGGAACAGGCGTATTTAAAGATTTCGAAAATCCATTTACTGCAACGCGTTATCATTCTTTAGTAGTCGAAAAAGATTCGCTGCCAGATTGTTTTGAAATTACTGCGTGGACGAATAATGAAAATAGCAATGTTAATGAAATTATGGGCATCAAACATAAAGATTTCTTGATATCTGGTGTTCAGTTTCATCCTGAATCTATACTAACCTCATATGGTCACGAACTATTAAGAAATTTTCTTTTAAAGAATAATTAGATAAATATTAAGTATATAACTAATGGACATTCAGACAGCAATTAATAATGTTATCAATCATATAGATTTAAATCGTGAAGATATGAATAGTGTCATGCAAACAATAATGCAGGGCAACGCTACATCTGCGCAAATCGGTGGTTTATTAGTTGCGCTTCGCATAAAAGGTGAAACTGTTGATGAAATTACTGCCGCAGCAGAAGTCATGAGAGAATTAGTCGTAAAGGTCGATGTGGATAAAACTAACCTCATTGATACTTGTGGCACAGGAGGTGACAGTTCAAATACATTCAATATTTCAACAACTTCGGCTTTTGTTGTTGCGGCTAGTGAAGCTAGAGTAGCGAAACATGGGAACCGCTCTGTGTCTAGTAAATCTGGAAGTGCGGATGTTTTAGAGGCAGCGGGAATTAATATAGAATTAAATGCAGAACAAGTGGCTAGTTGTATAGAAAATGTTGGTATCGGTTTTATGTTCGCGCCGATGCATCATAGTGCAATGAAACATGCTATTGGCCCACGACGAGAACTCGGAGTAAGAACACTATTCAATGTACTAGGCCCGCTAACTAACCCGGCTGGAGCACCGAATCAAGTTATCGGCGTATTCAGTAAAGAATGGTTAAATCCTTTAGCTGAAACATTAAAACAACTTGGTAGTAATCATGTTTTAGTTGTTCACTCAGAAGATGGGATGGATGAAATTAGTATATCTGCAAAAACATTAATTGCAGAATTAAAAAATGGTAAAATAAAAAATTATGAAATTTCGCCAGATAGTTTTGGTATATCAAAATATAACATTGAAGAATTATCCGTTAAAAATACAAATGAAAGTTTAACTATGATGAAATCTGTTCTTGATAATAATGATAATGCGGCAAAAGCCATTGTTAGTATAAATGCGGGGGCATCAATTTATGCTGCTGGTATTTGTAATTCAATAAATGATGGGGTTAATAAGGCGCTAGATGTTATTGAATCAGGTGCTGCAAAAAATAAATTGGAAATGCTAATTCAATACAGTCAATCTTTTAATACTTAAGATTATATGACAAAAGACAAACCTGATATTTTAAAAAAGATACTCGACTACAAAATTGAGTACATTGAACATACAAAAAGAAAAATTTCACCGAAGGAATTAAAACATCGTTCTGAGGATTGTCCTCCAACACGTGGCTTTACTAATAACCTGATATCAAACATTAATAATAATAGTCCAGGCATTATTGCAGAAATAAAAAAAGCTTCACCTAGTCAGGGAATTATCTGTGAAAATTTTAAACCGGATGTTATAGCAAAAAGTTATGAAGCTGCGGGCGCGAGTTGTTTATCGGTACTAACGGATGTTAAGTTTTTTAAAGGTTCTGATGAGTATTTAAAACAAGCTCATGATGCCTGTAAATTACCGATATTGCGTAAAGATTTTATGATTGATGTCTACCAAGTTCACGAAGCTAAAGTCATTGGCGCAGATTGTATATTAATAATTATCTCAGCATTATCAGACATGCAAGCACAAGAAATTGTGGGAGTTGCCAGTGAAATTGGACTTGATATTTTGGTGGAAGTTCATGATCGAGAAGAATTGGAGCGCGGAATGATGCTACGAACTCCGCTCATTGGTATTAATAATAGAAATCTACATACATTCGAAACGAGTTTGGATACTACATTAAATCTTTTAACCGATGTTTTCCAAGACCGAACGGTTGTAACTGAAAGTGGTATACGTTCACGCGAAGATATTGAATTAATGCAAAAGAATAATGTTAATGCATTCCTTATAGGCGAGACATTCATGAAAACTGAAGATCCTGGAGAAGAATTGAAACGACTTTTCTTTAATTAATCAAAATTAAAGTTTATTATTTAGATATAGATGACTAATTTTCTTTTTCCAAGCTTTGAGTGCGCGCTCATAGTAATCAAAAACACAGTTTTCACAACCGCGATTACAACATTCCGAATCCTCTGGCTTAACAGGCTCAGGTGGTATTTTTTTATTTGAAAATTTACTCATAACTATTTCATTATGATCTAAACATTAAACCTAAATAAAATCACGTCCCCGTCATTGACAATATAATCCTTCCCTTCTGATCGACATTTACCAGCATCCTTTGCGCGTTGCTCTCCAGCGTATGCAATATAATCCATAAACGATGTTACTTCAGCACGAATAAAACCACGTTCAAAATCTGTATGGATAACCCCGGCCGCTTTTGGTGCAGTTGTTCCGATAGCAATAGTCCACGCGCGTACTTCTTTAGGTCCCGCCGTAAAGTAATTTTGTAGTCCTAATAATTGATAACCCGATTTGATAATGCGATCAAGTCCTGGCTCTTCCATGCCTAATGCCTTAAGAAATTCTATTTTTTCATCACCCTCATCTATTTCCGATACTTCTGATTCAACTGTTGCGCAGACCGGTATTAAATGCGAATTTTCACTTTCTGAAAATACTTGTAGTTTTTCTAGCCACGGATTTGAACCAAAGCCATCTTCTTCAATATTTGCTATATATAAAATTGGTTTTTGAGTTAATAAATGTAAATCTTTAATTATATGATTATGGGACTCTGGTATATTCATTGTGCGTATTGGCAAACCTTTATCTAGATGTGCTATTAATTCTTTTAGTCCCTCTAACTCTATCTTTGCATCCTTATTACCGCTGCGGCTTAATTTATTTACTTTCTCAAGTGCATTATTAACGGTCTCTAAGTCTGCCAGACAGAGCTCAGTATTGATAACTTCAATATCGCATATCGGATCAACTTTGCCTGAGACATGAACAATATTATCATCATCAAAACAACGAACTACTTGGACAACAGCGTGAGTTTCACGAATATTAGCGAGAAATTTATTTCCCAGTCCCTCGCCTTTAGATGCGCCCTCAACTAAACCAGCAATATCAACAAACTCCATATAAGCAGGAATAATTTTTTCTGGCTTAACTATCTCAGCTAATTGCTGTAGTCGTGAGTCAGGAACAGCAACAATACCGACGTGGGGTTCAATTGTGCAAAAGGGATAATTTTCTGCTTCTATTGTCGATTTGGTTAGCGCATTGAAAAGAGTCGATTTCCCAACATTGGGTAAGCCAATAATTCCACATTTAAAACCCATAAAAAATATACCAAATTAATCTATCTTATTTCTTTTATTATTTTGATTCATTAATTCCTGGATTTCTCCATCGAACAGTTTTTTATATTCATCTACAACTGTATTTATACTATTTCGTATATTAGCCCTATCGTCATAATCAGGTCTGCTTAAAACATAGGATACAACTTTATCTGGGTCCCCAGGATGTCCGACACCAATACGCAAACGACTGAAATTTTGTTTCCCTACTTTATTAATAATATCTCTTATACCATTATTGCCGCCATGCCCCCCAGCAGTTTTAAAACGTAAATTACCAACATCAAGATCAATCTCATCATGAACAACTAATATTTGATTTATTGGTATCTTGTAATAGTTCATTAACGCCTGTATCGCAGTTCCGCTTTCATTCATATAGGTCTGTGGTTTACACAGCCAACAATCAATAGCTTTGTTTTGATAGCGACATAGTTCAGATTGAAACTTTTTATCGTGGGTGTAATGAAGAGAAAGTTTTTCTGCTAATATATCAACAAACCAAAAACCAGCATTATGTCGTGTCTCTGTATATTCAGACTCAGGGTTTCCTAATCCGACAATTAATTTTAATTGCTTCGACACCTGGTAATACCAGGTAATTAGCTTTCGCTATCCTGGGGTTCGGTTTCTTCTTTAGTGGAAGCGTCAGCACTTTCGGCCGTTACGTCAACACCTTCTGCGCCTTCAGCGCCTTCTGCAGCTTCAGCAGCCTCAGCAGCTTCAGCAGCTTCAGCAGCTTCATCAGCAGCACTAACTTTTGGAATATGAACAGATACTACTGGCTGTGCTTCGTCCCCGCCATGCAACATACTGTAGAGCTGCACACCTTCTGGTAATTTTATATCAGTAAGATGTAACGCCTCATTTATACCTACTTCTAACATATCTACATCAAGATATTCTGGAAGGTCTTTTGGCAAACAAACAATCTCAATCTCTGTCATAAGATGGCTAATTACGCCGCCATCTTGTTTCACTCCTATACATTTCTCTTCATTTATAAAGTGAAGTGGAATTCGCATAGTAAGTGATTGTTCCTCGTCCACACGTTGCAAATCAATATGCAGTAATGAGCGTTTAAATGGGTGGCGTTGCAAATCTTTCAATACAACTTTTTCTTTTGTCTTGCCGATTTTTAGCGTAAGAACGCGCGAGTAAAACGCTTCTTGTTCCAGATGATGCATTATTTCATTATGATTGAACATGATCATATTAACATTCTTATCGGTACCATAGACAATACCAGGTAATTTGCCATCACGGCGAAGGCGGCGGCTCGCACCCTTACCTACATCTTCCCGTAGTTCAGCAATAAGTTCGAATTCATTCATCTTTACTACTCCTAAATAATTATTTCTTTACCCTTTGATCGCGACCAATCAAAGAAACGACATAAGTTAACAAACTAGTCCAAAAACATTGAGCTTAGTGATTCCCCCTCAGCTATACGTCGAATACTTTCAGCTAACATACCGGCTACACTAAGTTGCCTTATACGATCTGAGGTTTTTGCCTCTGAGCGAAGCGGAATTGTATCGGTTACTACCAATTCATCAAGCATAGAATTCTCAATATTTTTTACAGCATTGCCCGATAGTACCGCGTGAGTACAATAAGCAACTACTTTTTTTGCCCCAAAATCCTTCAATGCCCCTGCTGCATTGCCTAACGTTCCTGCTGTATCAACCAGATCATCAATTATGACGCATGTTCTTCCATTAACATCACCAATAATATTCATAATCTCAGATTCATTTGGGTTTGGGCGACGTTTATCAATAATCGCCAAATCTGTATCATCCAGCCGCTTTGCTAAGGCTCTCGCTCTGACCACGCCTCCAACATCTGGCGAGATAACTATTAAATCAGGGTATTTATGCTTCCAGATATCCCCTAACAAAACGGGTGACCCATAGACATTATCTAAAGGTATATCAAAAAAACCTTGAATCTGGTCAGCATGTAAATCGACGGTCAAAACCCTATCAATACCCGCTGAAGCAATCATATTCGCGACCACTTTTGCCGTAATCGGAACTCGTGAAGAACGCGAACGACGATCCTGTCGAGCATATCCTAAATAAGGAATAACGGCTGTTATCCGTTCAGCAGAGGCTCTCCGTAGGGCATCTGCGATAACCAGTAATTCCATCAAATTATCATTTGTTGGCGCACAGATTGGCTGCATTATATAAATATCTCTGCCACGGACATTCTCATTCACTTCAACCATAACTTCACCATCACTAAATTTTCCCGCAGTTATTTTTCCGAGTGGCATATTTAAAAATTCGACTGTTTTCAATGCCAGATTTGGATTGGCATTTCCGCTAAATATCATGATATTTGAAATAGTCATGGTCGCTATCATCTCCAGGCAATTAAATAATTTTGGCTGGGGTGCCAGGACTCGAACCTGGGAATGCAGGGATCAAAACCCTGTGCCTTAACCGCTTGGCTACACCCCAAAATAATCATAATTTACTTACATATTTAAAAACTAGATTTTACTGTCTTGTTTTTTCGTGAATCAATCGTCCCAATAAAGGTGATTTATTTATACCCTTAACAACGTATCCTTGCCACTTTGTGGGCAACTTATATTTTACTTCATTGGCTTCATTTTCATCTGAAAACTGAGCAAATAAACAAGCCCCGGTGCCTGTTAATTTTGAAGAGGCATATTCCCCTAACCAATCTAAGGCCTCTGAAACATCGCGATAATGATTTCTAACATACGACTCACAGTCATTTTTCCCATTGCCATCGTGGAAGTCGCGTATTGTGATTCGAGGTGTATTCCGTGTCAAATCACTTGCTTCAAAAACAG
>CAJWQR010000025.1 GCA_913045195.1 uncultured Legionellales bacterium
GCTAATAATATTTGAGAAATTACATCGGGCGGCGTCAGCAACATACCAACAAAAAAAGCAAATAATATTATATACGGACGATTAGAACCTAATTTTTCTATAGTTATAAAATTAGATTTAATTAATAAAATGGTCGCGATTGGTATTTCAAACGATATGCCAAAAGCGAAAAATAGCTTAAGTATAAAGTCTAGGTAATGATTAATATCTGTCATTATCGTGATGTTACTAGGCGCAGTCGTTGTAAGAAAAGCAAATAAAATAGGAAACACAGCATAATAAGCAAAGAAAATTCCCAAATAAAAAAGCAACGAACTACTTATTAATAACGGCAGTATTAATTGTCTTTCATTAATGTAAAGACCAGGCGCGATAAATGACCATGTTTGATAAAGAATATAAGGAATAGAAAAAAATATCCCACAAAACAATGTTAATTTGAAAGGCGCAAAGAAAGGCGAAGCTACTTCAGTCGCAATCATACTACTACCTTCTGGTAATTTTGCGATGAGTGGGGTCGCAATAAAACTATATATCTGGTTTGCAAATGGAAGTAATATTATTGTTATAAGAATAATAGATATAACGCACCGTAGAGCAGTTGTTCGCAAATCAAAAAGGTGTTTAATTAATGGTTGCTCTGAGTGGCCTTTCATAATTTATGAATGAATCGTCCATTTTTGATCACGTATTATTTTTTTCAGCATTATCTTTTTCTGAAATAATTTTATCTGGCGCTTCTTTCATAAGGCTATCAACACGATCAATACTATCTTGCAGTTCATGAATCTCTTTAATTTCAAGTTCCTTTACGATTTCTTTTTTCGCACTATAAATAAAGTTACGTAATTTACCCAAAAATTTACCAACATCTTTTGCAAATTTCGGTAAGTGTTCCGGACGCATTATAATTAAGGCAATAAGCGTAATAGTTATTAATTCCCAAAATCCAATATCGAACATGCAATTAATATTTAATGTTTGTAACTTTCATTCGTAACTAGTGCCAATCTTTATATTGATATTTATTTTTTATTTGTATTGTCTTCTTCAGCTTCGCCACTTTGTTTGTCATCATCTTTTACAGCACTCTTGAAGCTTTTTATAGCACTCCCCAAATCACCACCCATGCTGCGTAATTTCTTAGTACCAAATACTAGAGCGACGATTGCAAGAAGAATTAATAGTTCGGTTGGGCCAGGCATATTCATATTCTCCTATTTGTTATGTGTGAAAAATAACAGTTGACCATATTTGTTCAACCTTAAGCAAGTTCGGGGTATAAACGACAAGCACTTTTTATTTGTTACGACTCGCTTTTTCGTTAATACCAGACAGACCCAATCGTTTTTCCAGCTCCTTAAGAACATCGTCAGTTTTAAGGCCATGATATTTAAGAAGAATGATAGTATGGAACCATAAGTCGGCAATTTCGTGAATTATAGCAGCATTATCGCCACATTTAGACGCAACTACAGTTTCTGTAGCCTCTTCACTCACTTTTTTTAGAATACTATCCACCCCTTCACTAAATAATTTAGCAGTATATGATTCATCAGGATTCGCTGTTTTTCGTTGCTCTAAAATCTTGTCAAGGGAGTCGAATATGTGTTTTTTTATGTTGTCTTTATTTGTCATAAATATCCGTTGGTTTTTTTAATATTTTTTCAGTTTCTATCCAATTATTATCAATAAGTTTTGTAAAAAAACAATGATACCTGCCAGTATGGCATGCAATACCGCCTTCTTGTTTAACAGTGATTAATAGCGCGTCATAATCACAGTCAGTTTGTATTGACTCGACAAACTGGTAGTGCCCCGATGATTCACCTTTAACCCAGAGGTTTTGGCGAGAACGCGACCAGTAGGTTGCTTTTCCGCTTTTATATGTTTTTTCAAGGGAGTCTCGGCTCATCCAAGCATGCATAAGAATTTGCTTTGTACCGTTCTCTTGTACAATAACGGGGACTAAGCTATCTTCGTTCCAGTTAATTTTATCTAACCATGATTTCATTATAAATTTTTAATCTTTTTTAGAGACGTACCTCAATATTTTTTTTGGACAAGTTTTTTTTAACGTCGGTAATGCTATATTCTCCAAAATGAAAAATACTTGCGGCTAGTACTGCATCAGCTTTGCCCAAAAGAATCCCTTCGGCTAGGTGTTCAAGATTTCCCACCCCTCCCGAAGCAATTACAGGTATGCTAACAGTTTCACTAATAATTTTGGTTAATTCAATATCAAAACCATCCTTTGTTCCGTCCTTATCCATACTTGTTAGTAGTATTTCCCCAGCACCAAGATCAGCCATTTTTTTTGCCCACTCTACTGCATCAAGCCCCGTACCATTTCTACCGCCATGTGTGTACACTTCCCATTTAGTCTTATTATTTTCATATCCAATTTGCTTAGCATCTATAGCAATAACTATACATTGTGATCCAAATTGCTTGGATGCTTGCTGGACAAAACTTGGGTTATTAACAGCTGCGGTGTTAATACTAACTTTATCCGCTCCAGCTTTTAGCATATTTTTTATATCTGATATATTGCGGATACCACCCCCAACAGTTAAAGGGATAAAAACTTGACCAGCTACATTTTCAACAACATTTATTAATGTATTTCGATTGTCGCTGCTAGCGGTAATATCTAAAAAAGCTATTTCGTCAGCACCTTGCTCATCATAACGTTTTGCAACTTCAATAGGGTCGCCTGCATCACGTATATTTAAAAATTTTATTCCTTTTACAACACGCCCGTTATCAACATCAAGGCACGGTATTATTCTTTTTGCGAGACCCATTATTTTGTTTTGACAGATATTTTTTTTGCTAGTTTTTGTGCTTTTGCAAAATCAAGCGTACCTTCATAGATCGCTCGACCAGTAATTACACCAAAAATTCCTTCTTCCGTAATTTCGCAAAGAGAACGTATATCCTCAAGATTGGTAACGCCTCCTGAGGCAATAACAGGAATACTAATTTTGCTACAGAGATTAACAGTTGCCTCAATATTCAGGCTATTTAACATACCGTCACGATCGATATCGGTGAAAATAATTGCGGCAACACCGTCCTCTTCAAATCTCTGAGCCATGTCGTTTGCATCATGATTTGACAATTTTGACCACCCATCTGTTGCTAATTTTCCATTTTTTGCATCTAAGCCAACAATTATATGACCAGGAAATTCCAAACAAACATTAGATACAAAATGTGGTGTTGTGACGGCACGTGTACCAATAATAACGTAAGAAACACCAGCATCTAGGTATGTTTGAATAGTATCTTCATCGCGGATACCACCCCCTACTTGTAGCGGAATATTTGGATACGCTTGTGCTATCGAATGAATTATATCTACATTAACAGGCTTTCCTTCGATTGCTCCATCAAGATCAACAATGTGTATTCTTTCGGCCCCTTCTTCAACCCATTTATTTGCAATCTCTAACGGGTTTTCTGAATAAACTGTTTCTTGATCCATTTGTCCTTGGGAAAGACGAACACATTTCCCATTTTTAATATCAATTGCCGGGATTATTAACATGTTATTATTTTCGATGAGTATCGATGATTACGAGAAATTATAAATAAATTTTTCTAAATATTACTCAATATAGCTCTGTTGTAAAGAAGTAATTATAAAATTTGAATTAATATGATAAAGAATTTGAAAACAATTTCAATGCGCTTCATCCCAATTATTACCATGGCCAATATCAATTTCTAATGGCACAATGAGGTCATTATTCTTTGTCATTCTATTTTTTATTTCTTCAATAAACCCCATTAATTTTTTTGAATGTACTTCAAAAACTAGCTCATCATGTACTTGCATGAGCATTTTAGCATTAAAATTAGTTTTACTTATCCATATGTCTATATCTATCATCGCATGTTTAATAATATCTGCAGCAGTACCTTGCATTGGCGCATTAATTGCCGTTCTTTCAGCATATTGTCTTCGAGCGGCATTTCTTGCGTTAATTTCAGGTAAATACAAGCGACGACCATACACTGTTTCAACAAAGCCATCTTGTTTTGCATTATCACGAGTTAAATCCATAAACCTTTTAACCCCCGGGTAACGATTAAAATATAGATCTACGTATTCTTTAGCTTCATTTCTGTCTATACCTAGTTGTTTGGCAAGCCCAAATGCTGACATGCCGTATATCAACCCGAAATTAATCGCTTTAGCTGCTCGCCGTTGGTCTTTTGTGACACTATTAATAGCTACAGCAAAAACTTCAGCAGCTGTTGTTTTGTGTATATCTAAACCCTGGTCAAAGGCATTTAGCAGGCCTTTGTCTTTCGATAGATGCGCCATAATCCGCAATTCAATTTGAGAATAATCAGCCGCAACAATTACATAGTCTTTTGGCGCAATAAAAGCCTGTCTTATTTTTCTGCCTTCCTCCGTTCGTATAGGTATATTTTGTAAATTTGGGTCTGAAGAAGATAATCTGCCAGTAGCAGTTACTGCTTGATGATATGACGTATGAACACGACCTGTTTTTTGATTTATCATTTGTGGTAGTTTTTCTGTATATGTAGAACACAGCTTACTCATGCTTCTATATTCAAGAATTAACTTTGGGAGTTCGTATTCTTCTGATAAATCTTGCAGAACTGATTCTGCAGTAGATGGTTGCCCCTTAGGAGTCTTTGCGAGAATAGGTAAATTTAGTTTGTCATATAAAACAGATTGAATTTGTTTAGGCGAGCTGATATTAAAAGATTCTTTGGCTAAAGAATGAGCTCCAATTTCAATCTCTCGCATACGATTTTTTAAATTTTTTGTTTGCTTAGCCAACATTTCAGAATTAATCATGACCCCATTTCTCTCAATTCGCGAAAGTACTGGTATTAGCGGGATTTCAATTGTTCTATATATTTTTTCAAGTGATGGTATTTTTTTTAGCTTTGATGTCAAAACACTATTGAGTTTGATGACAACTTCTGCATCTTCGCAAGCATACGGGGCAGCTTCTTCGACACTAACTTGATTGAACGAAATTTGTTTTGCCCCTTTGCCAGCAACATCATCATAATGAATTGTTTTAATATTTAGATAATTTAGTGCCAGAGCATCGAGATTGTGTCTAGTTGCGGTACTGTTCAAAACATAGGAGGCGAGCATCGTGTCATGCTCTATTCCACGTAGATTAATTTTATAATTGGCAAAAACTTCTTGGTCATATTTTAAGTTTTGGCCTACTTTTCTTTTTGTGGCATCTTCAAGAATCGGCTTTAACTTGTTCAAAGTATTTTTTAGTGATAGTTGTTTTGGAGCTCCAACATAATTATGTTGTAATGGGACATACGCCGCATGATTAGCCGTAACCGCAAACGAGATACCAACTAGTTCCGCGACCATGTAATTAAGGCTAGTTGTTTCAGTATCAACAGCAATTAGATCAGAATTTTTAAGTTTGGCTATCCATTCATCTAACTTTTTTTCCGTTGAAATCGTCTCATACTTCGGTTCATTTTTTACTAAAGTTTTTCGATCATCGGTATTTTTATCTTCACTAGTATTTTCATTAAGCTGTTTAAGCCATGTCGTGAAATTCCAGTAAGTGTATATTTCTTTTAAGGCAGTTTTATCCGGTTCGCAAATAATTAAATCTTCTGGGCTTAAATCAAGCTCAACGTCATATCGAAGAGTAACAAGTTTTTTAGTTAGTGGTATTTTAGGTAAAAATTCCCGTAAGTTTTCACCAACCTTCCCTTTTATTTGGCCCGCACTACTTATAATTTGATCGAGTGTCTTATATTCATTTAACCACTTGACGGCAGTTTTTGGGCCTACTTTCGGCACGCCCGGAATATTATCGACGCTATCACCAACAAGCGTTAAATAATCAATAATTCTTTCAGGAGGAACCCCAAATTTTTTTTCAACACCATCAATATCCAAATAAACTTGATTCATTGTATTAAGTAAGTGTATATGACTATTTACAATTTGTGCTAAATCCTTATCCCCAGTTGACACGATTGTTTTGATTTTTCTTTGGGCTGCTTGTTTTGCTAGCGTTGCAATAACATCATCAGCTTCTACTCCACCAATAACCAACAAAGGTATGCCCAGCGCTTGAATTAGATCATGCAATGGCTTTATTTGAACGGCTAGATCATCAGGCATAGAAGGTCTATTAGCCTTATAATCTTTATACAGTTCATTTCTAAAAGTTTTACCTTTAGCATCAAAAATAACTGCAAAGTAATCAGGGCCACCTTCTGTTAAGTGTTTTTTTATCATATTGATTACGCCAAAAATCACACCAGTAGGCTCACCACTAGCATTATTTAGGGGTGGCATTGCGTGGTAGGCCCTAAATAAATAATAAGAACCATCAACAAGGACTAAGGTTTTATTCGTCATCTGGTATTAATAATTTATGTAATTAACTAACATTTTGGATAACACAAATTATGACAGGATAAACGGATAATGTTCAGGGGTTTATACTTAAGACCAAGAATCTTCTGGCAATTTCATCCTTTCAGATAATTCTTCATATGGCTAAAATGAGATGGTAAAGTATGGGGATAATACTTATTAAGGACAGGATGGTCATGGGAAAGTCAGCAATACTACTTATGCTATTTTTTATTTTTTTTAATTTGATGATGGCCATTGTAAAAGCAGATGAGCTTGCTCCTGTTATAGAGTCTCCAGAGCTCCCAGGAAGTATTGAGTCAGGCGAACAAATTGAACCCCAGATTACGATAATACGTCAAGAAGACAAAATAATTGAAGAATATAGAATTAATAATAACCTATATATGGTAAAGATTACCCCTGTCATTGGCATGACTTATTATTTAATTGATCATGATGGAGACGGAAAATTAGATGTGAGAAAGAATGAGCTTGATGATGTTATTGTTCCTCAGTGGGTATTAATTACATGGTAAGAACCCATTTTTTATTTTTTTAAGAACTAAATAATATTATTTAATTTTTAAATATAGCGCCTAATAATAATCTTGATTCAGATCCAAATTATTTTTAATTAGAAAACACTATGTCGGTTTATACGAACGTACTACCACATGAGCTCGATGAGTTTTTGGAAAATTATTCGCTTGGCCAATTACAGCAATTTGCCGGCATCAGTAATGGCATTGAAAACACAAATTATTTTGTCACTACAAGCAAAGGCCAGTATGTTTTGACAATTTTTGAGCAGTTAACTTTAGATGATCTTCCATATTTTCTCGAACTGATGGCTTTTTTTTCAGAAGTAAACATACCAACTGCACATCCAATTGCTGATAATCAGAATGAATATATTCGCATTTTAAATAGCAAACCTGCGGCATTAGTGAAAAGATTAAATGGTGTGAGTATCGATATAGCAAATGTTAAACAGTGTAAGGAAATAGGGGTACAAATGGCAAAAATGCATCTCTCAAGTAAGCAGTTTAAATTTTCACGCGAAGCATCGCGTAATGAAGACTGGCGAATACAAACGTCAAAACTTGTAATGCCGAAATTGAATAAAGACGAACAAGACCTGTTAAACCAAGAGCTTAATTACATAAAGACCACAAAAGTTGGGCATTTGCATACTTCTGTTATTCATGCAGATTTATTTCGCGATAATGCTTTATTTATTGACGATGAACTTACAGGGGTAATAGATTTTTATTATGCTTATAATGGTTTTTCAATTTATGATTTAGCAGTTACCGTTAATGATTGGTGTACAAGCGGAGATAATAATCGCGACAAAGAAAATCTAGTTGCTTTCTTAACGGCTTATCAGACCATACGTTATATAGAGGAAAACGAACGAAACGCTTGGATTTATGTTTTGCGTTTAGCGGCATTAAGATTTTGGCTATCTAGACTGCAGGATAAATATTTTCCACGCAGCGGCGAAATCACCCACACTAAAGACCCAAATAGATTTAAAGCAATAATCGAAGACCGTTTTAACAACCAAGACGAGATAATGAGTATCTGGGATGTTTGTTAAATTATAGAATAACGCATTTAGCCTATAAGAAAAATAGTTGCTAATCCTAAGAAAGTAATAAAACCAACAACATCGGTAACCGTTGTTAATATTACGCCACCTGCTATAGCCGGGTCTATTCCATAGTGTTTCAGAATAATAGGTATAGTTGCGCCTGCTAACGCAGCAATAATAAGGTTAATAATCATTGATGCACCAATAATTATGCCGAGAGAAAATTGCCCGAACCATACAATGACTATAATAGCCACTACGGAGGACCAAAAAATACCATTTAATACGCCAATAGATAACTCTTTGATAAGCAGTGGCTTTATATTTGTTTTTGCTATGTGGCCCAGCGCAATACCTCTGATAGCAATAGTTAGTGTTTGACTGCCAGCAATACCACCCATGCCAGCAACAACTGGCATAAGAATAGCTAAAGCAACAAGCTGCTGTATCGTGTCTTCAAATCGACCGATTACCCATGCGCCTAGAAAAGCCGTTAATAGATTGATGCCTAACCAAATTGCTCTGCGCTTTGTGCTAGAAATAATTGGCGAAAACATTTCTTCATTGCTTAAGCCCGCCATATTTCGTAATGTTTGTTCAGCTTCTTTTTGTATAACGTCTACTACATCATCAATGGTAATGCGCCCAAGTAAAAAACCCTTTTCATTAATGACTGCGGCAGAAACTAGATCGCGCTGTTCAAACGTTTTTGCAACTTCTTTTGTTGGGGTATTAACAAAAACATAAGGCTCTTCTTCCATCCATTGGTTTACTTTTGTTTCTTGATCTCGTATTAATAATTCAGTTAGTGGCAGGACACCCAAATATTTATTTTTTCGATCAACAACCATAATATTATCTGTTTTTAATGGAATTTTTCCTAACAGACGTAAATAACGAGTTACAACATCAAGAGGGACATCGGCCCGTATGGCAACAACATCAACATTCATTAAGCCGCCAGCAGTATCTTCAGGGTATGTTAGTACAGATGATAATCGCTGCCTATTTTGTTCATCCATTGACTGAAGTATTGTCTCAGCAATATCTTCAGGTAAGTCTTGTAGAATGTCAGCAACATCATCAGCCTCTAAATCTTTAGTTGCATCAATTACTTCATCAGGAGGCATATGCTCAAGCAACTCAGCTCTCACCGCATCCTGCATATGCGAAAGAACATCACCTTCGATTTCAGTGTCGATAAGACTCCATAGTTCTTTTCGTTCTCGTCCCGGGACACTTTCTAAAATATCAGCAATTTCTGATGGGTGTAGAGTCGCTATAACCGTTTTCGCGTTTTCGCGGTTATTCTTTTCTAATGCTCCATGTAGAGCATCGATAACAGGTAGTTTTTGTTTTGAAGCTTCGTTCATTTTTAAAAAGTTATTTATTAATAAACAAGAGTTTATCAGTGACAGGAAAGCAATGCTAAATTATATTAATTAATAACGATGAAATAAATAAAATAAAAGTATATTTATTCTACTTAAATGGCATGTTTACTTTTAATAATTTCCATCAACCATTAATGCTTTTTTTGTTAACTCTACAAGCTCATTAATATTTGTTTTATTTATAATTTCTTTAACCTCGAGCAAAGTAGCAGGATGCATGCTAAACTCTCGGAGCCCTAACCCAAGCAGTAATGGCGTGTATTCTTTTTCACCAGCCATTTCTCCGCACATCGAGATGGGTATATTAGCTTTTTGACCAGCAACTATTGTTGCCTGTATAAGTCTTAAAACCGCGGGGTGTAGTGGGTCATATAAATAATTAACTTCATCATTTATTCTATCAATTGCCATTGTATATTGAATAAGATCGTTTGTTCCAATTGATAAGAAATCGAGTTTATCTGCAAAAATATCAGCACAAATTGCAGATGCAGGCACTTCAATCATACCGCCAACTTTTATTTCCTGATCGAATTTAATTAATTTATTTTTTAGCTCTAGCTTAAGATCGTCAATAATAAATAAGACTTGCTGCATTTCTTGTGTGTTTGTAAGCATAGGTATCATAATTCGGATTGGTCCGTGAGCAGAAGCTCTTAGAATTGCTCGCAATTGTGGCCTAAAAAATTCTGGCTCTTTTAAGCATAATCTTACTGCACGTAGACCAAGCGCAGGATTTGATCTTATATTGCTTGTTTGACGACCAACACCATCGACTTCTTTATCAGCGCCTAAATCAACTGTTCGAATTGTCAAGGGTAATCCACGTAACGCTTCTATTACTTTTATATAAGTTTGAAAATGCTCTTCTTCATCTGGAGGATTGTTTCGATTCATATAGAGAAATTCTGTTCTATATAACCCTACACCAGAAGCACCAATATCTCTGACTGTTTCAAAATCTTCGGGGAGTTCAATATTAGCCATTAATGTGATTGGTATACCATCAATCGATCTTGCGGGTGAATCTTTAAGTTTTTCGAGTGAAGAGTAATATTTTTTTACTTCATTTTGTTTTTTTATGTAATAACTTAGTACGGTTTTATCTGGGTTGACCAAGACAATGCCAGAACCACCATCAAGAATTACTAAATCATCGTTTTTGATAAGTTTTTTTGCGCTATGTAGTCCTACTACTGCAGGAATTCTTAGGTTTCGTGCAAGAATCGCTGTATGTGATGTTGAGCCACCAAATTCGGTTGCAAAAGCAGCAATGCCATAATGTTTCATTAAGACAGTATCTGCCGGCGTCAAGTCATCAGCCGCTATCACTTTGCCTCTTAAATGTTCATCAGGTAATTCATCTAGCAAAGGTTTTTGTTTTAAAAGAATACGCAAAATTCTATTTACTACATGGCCAACATCATCTTTTCTTGTGCTTAAATAAGCATCAGCCATTTCATCAAAAACATTAACTAATGCATCCCGCTGTAATTTGAGCGCCCATTCTGCATTACACAAGCGATCTTTTATTATTTTTTTAGGTTCTTCTGTTAATGCATTATCTTCAAGCATTAATAAATGTGTATTTATAAATTCAGAAATATTAATTGAAGTCGAGCTAGGAATATGGTCACGTATCGCACGTAACTCTTTACGTGCTTTTGTTATAGCGTTATCGAGGCGCAATATTTCACTATCGATTTGTGTTTTGCGTATAAGATATTCAGGCGTATCGATTTGATCACGTTTTATACAGTGTACCCGTCCAATAGCAATACCCCGAGAAACACTAATGCCTTGTATTGAAATTGTCACTCAGGCTCACCAAACTTATTAATAATTAGGTCTTCTAGAGAGGCCATGGCCTCATTTTCGTCAGGGCCAATAGTTATAATATTTATTTCCGTTCCTTTTCCTGCCGCCAACATCATTATTCCCATAATACTTTTACCACTTACTTCACGACTTCCTAAATGTATCATAATTTCAGATTGGAACCCTGAGGCAATGCGGACAAATTTTGCAGCCGCACGCGCGTGTAAGCCTAATTTATTATTTATTATTATTTTCTTATTTTTCACTCAATATCACCGCTGCTAACCCCGTTAATTTTTATTCCATCTATTCCACCGCTGTATGCTTTTTTTGTAATTTCTTTTAAGTTTAAATGCGGGTAGTTAAATATCCGTATTAGCATTGATAAATTAATTCCACTAACAATACTCACGTTTTCTTTCTCAAGAAGTCGATGCGCAATATTACTTGGTGTTGAGCCAAAAAGATCAGTCAAGATAAGAACGCCATCACCTTGGTCTAGCTCATTAATGAGCGAGGCAGCATTTTCATATAATTCATCAGACGTAGATTCTAAAACTGCCGAAATAATTTTTGTGGTTAAGGGATTCTCTTTGATCATTAAATTTGCACTGTTAATCAAAGATTCCCCTATATTATTATGTGAAATTATTAATAAACTTACGCTCATTTTGGAATTCCTAATATTTTTTTAAATCAGACCAATTATTAAATAATTTTTTAATTTATTTCTCTATTGGCGTAATCAACTTTTCTTGTCGTTTTGCAAATATTTCAGTAGCGTTATAACCATCATCGCGTAAAATATGATTTCGCGCCGCACATTCCATCATTACCGCAAGATTTCGTCCGGGCGCGACAGGTAGTGTTATTTCGGGGATATTCATATCAAGTAGATTTCGTGTATTGTAACTACCCTCTAGTCGGTCTATAAGCGAATGATTTTTCATATCCATTGATTGTAATTGAACAATTAGTTTTAAATATTTATTTTTTTTAATTGCGCTATCGCCGAATAATTCACGAACATTCAATATTCCAAGGCCTCTAACTTCAAGAAAATCTTGAAGTGATTTTGGGCAAGTACCATTAATTATATCGGGCGCGATCTTTGAAAATTGTGGGGCATCATCTGCAATTAGGCGATGACCTCGGGAAATCAATTCTAATGCTAATTCACTTTTACCTATTCCGCTGGACCCGGTTATTAGTACCCCAATCGCCATAACTTCCATATAAACTCCATGCAACGTCAGCCTGTCTGCAAATAAATTTGTTAAGTAGTAGTGAAGTGCGTCAGCCAATTTATTTCCATTAACCGGGGAGGAAAATAATGGAATATCATATTCATTGCTTTTATTTTTAAGCAATTCAGGAACATTACAATTATCAGAAATAATTATACAGACTGTTTGACCACTAAAAATTTGTTTTATTGCGTCTTGCATAGAGATATCTCTTAACTCTTCTAAGTATTTTATTTCCATGCTGCCGATAATTTGTATTTGTTGGGGGTGAATTAAATTTAAATGGCCAATTAAAGAAAGATCTGATGGTATATTTTCATTTTTCTTCTTCTTTGATGTAGCTCCCTTTTTTTTAGCATTACTAGTTTTTGTCGTTATTATATTCTCTCGGGCAATAGTATTTTTGGCTCCACCCACCCCCGATATCCATTTAAGCTGCAATCTCTCATGTTGGATACTAAAGAACTCTTCAATACTTAATTTATTGGTAACGTCTGACATTTTTTAATTTGTTAGAATAGAAAATATTTCTTTTTCTGTTTTTGAGTTTCTCAATTTATTAATAGTTTCTGTCTCACTTAGCATTTTCGCGAGTATTGCTAATATTTGTAAATGTTCATCAGTTGATTCTTCTGGGACAATTAAAGCAAAGATCAAATCGACGGGTATACTATCAATAGCCCCGTAATCAATTCCATTTTTAAGCTGTATAAAAGCAGCTACTGACTTCTCGCAATATTTTAATCGTCCATGAGGTATTGCTATACCATTTCCTAGCCCTGTACTTCCTAATCTTTCACGAGCAATTAAACAGTCAATAACGTCTATTTGATCAATCCCATTATTAGAACTAGCAATATTTTTAGCTAACAATTCCATAGCAGCTTTTTTGCTATTACATTCGACATTTGAAAATACTTGAGTTGGGGATAAAATGTCTAAAATTTTCATTTTAATTAACTTTTTAAATATTATTTAATTTATATAGTATATTTTCTATCATTCATTACGACGATGACTTATTTTCTTTTCTTTCAGTTTTTTTAATTGCCTATCCAATTTGTCAACAAGTTCATCAATAGCCATATACATATCTTTTTTTTCGCTATTTGCAAATATATTACCTTTATTTATCTTTAAAGTAGCCTCAGCTTCCATTCTTATTTTTTCAACAGTCAAAATAACATGAATATCTATAATATTTTCAAAATGTTTCTCTATTTTTTTAAATTTATTCTCTATATGTAATTGCAAAGCTTCAGTAATGTGAATATGACGGCCAGTTACGTTAATTTTCATTATTTTATTTTTAGAATCTTTTTCTTTCATTGGAAGGAGGGATAGTCATAGTCTCTCTATATTTTGCGATAGTTCTTCTAGCTACATTAATACCATCTTCTTTTAATAAGGCTGAAATTTTATTATCACTAAGAGGTTTATTTGGTAATTCATCATCTATTAATTTTTTTATTAAAGCGTGTATTGCCGTTGACGAGCATGACCCTCCATCGTTTGTTGTGACGTGGCTAGGAAAAAAATATTTAAGCTCATAAGTTCCTCTCGGGGTATGCATATATTTACGAGTTGTCGCCCTTGAAATTGTTGATTCATGCATTCCTAATTTATCAGCAATATCTTGCAATATTAATGGCTTCATCGCCATTTCACCATGCTCAAGAAAATCACGTTGATACTCAACGATACATTCAGTAACTTTTTTTAATGTTTCACCTCTGTTTTGCAAGTTTTTAATACACCAGTTCGCCTCTTGCAAATGTGATTTCAATGTCTGATTATCAATATTATTCGCACGTGAGATCATGTTTTTATAAACTGAGTTAATTCGAAGACTTGGTATTGAGTCTTCATTGATTTTGATTTTCCATTTATTATTTTCTTTCTTAACAACAACATCTGGTATTATGTACTCTGTAGGCGAATTATTTATTTGACTGCCAGGACGCGGGTTCATGGTCTGAATAAAATTGATGATTTTCATTAATTCTTTATCAGTTAACTTCAGTTTTTTCATTAATTTCTTGTTATCATGAGCTTCCAAAAATTCAAAATAATTATCAATAACTTCTTTCGCTTTTTTTACTTTAGGTATTTCAGGGTCATATTGGTTTAATTGAATACTTAGGCATTCTTTAAGACCTCGTGCACCCACTCCAGCCGGGTCCAACGATTGAATTATTTTTAGAACAGCTTCAATTTCTTCAATAACGACTTCTTCTAGATCATTATTAACAGTTTCTAGTATATTTTCTAAAGAACCATCCAATAAACCATCATCATTGAGCGAATCAATGATAGTTTCAGAAATAACTTTATCGCTGTCTGATATTGGTATTAAATTAAGCTGCCAACGTAGGTGTTCTTGCAATGTCTTGTATTTACTATCTTCTTCTTCGAATTCCATAGAATTAGATTTATTTTCTGAATTTGTTTTTGTGCGAAGGGGCGTATTATTAAAATTCTCCTCCCAAGCAATATCAATATCCAAGTCATTTATTGTGTTATTTTCTAGTAAATCCTTTGTAGATTTTTCTGTCGTATCTAATTTCCGGTCTTCATTTAAATCTAAATTTTTTGTACTTTGTTCTTTTTCATCTTCTTCTAGCATTATATTAGATTCTAATAATTCCTGAACTTCGATTTTTAATTCTATATTAGATAATTGCAGCAGACGCATTTGTTGTTGCATTTGAGGGGTCATTGCAAGACTTTGTCCTGCTTTTAATCGTAACGTCTGTTTCATTTTATTTATTTTAATTTATTTGTTTATAATTAATATAGAAAATTCAAATCTTTAGAGCGAGAATTGTTCTCCTAAATACACATTTCTAACTTTTTCATTATTTAAAATTTGTTCGGATGTTCCTTCAGCTAAAATTTCACCATTATTCACTATATAAGCTCTGTCACATATTCTTAGTGTTTCTCTTACGTTATGGTCTGTTATTAATATACCAATATCGTGGCCACAAAGGTCATGTATTAATTTTTGTATATCACTAATCGAAATCGGATCTATCCCCGCAAAGGGTTCATCAAGTAGCAGAAATCTTGGTTTTGTTGCGATTGCTCTAGCTATTTCTACGCGCCTACGTTCACCACCAGATAGGCTTGCTCCTAAATGATCTCTAAGATGGTTAATATGAAATTCATCTAATAGAAGGTCTAAACGTTTTTTTATAGATTCTTTGCTAGTTGCCATATGCGTTTCAAGTATTGCCATTATATTTTCTTGGACTGTTAATTTTCTAAATATAGAGGCTTCTTGTGGCAGGTAACTAAGGCCGAGGCGTGATCTTTTATCTATGCTTAATTGGTTAATCTCCAGATCATCAATGTGTATACTACCAGCAGTAGATTTTACTAAACCCACAATCATGTAGAAACTAGTGGTTTTGCCTGCGCCATTAGGGCCAAGTAAACCAACAATCTCACCACTCTCTAGCATTAAGTTAACGTCCGAAACAACATCTCTTGAACGGTAGGATTTCGACAGGTGACGTATAGATAAAGTACTCATAGACAAATATAGAATGGCATTAGTTTATTAAATAACTTTCCAAGAAATGCATTTATAATATGTAATATTTTTAAAAATATGATTTATCCAATCTCTACTCTTGTGTTTTCTTTTTTATTATTATTTTTACTCGGCCGTCTTCTATTTGCTTATTATCATTTTCCTCTTTTTTGTCTGCCGTATTGGACTGTCCTTCTACCTTCACTTTACTTAAAACCGTATCATATTCTATACGTTTACCGCTAAATTTTAATCCTTCTTGCATTACAAGCGCTCGGTCAATAAGGATTACATAGTTCTTTAAGGCATAATACTCCATTTGTAGGGCTTCAGCTTCATCAAATACTTTACTGTCGTCTGGCAATTGACGATATGTTGCTGGTGTTCCGTTCATTATGACAAGTTCCATGTCATTATTTTTATCAAAATGCACAGTCATGGTGTGTCCAGTCATTTTAATACTGCCTTGCGTTACAATAACATCGCCACGGTAGATAGTTATTTTGTCAACATCATCCATTTCAGCCGTATCAGCTTCAATTTCAATATCTTGTTGGCTATCTGTAGAAAGCCCAAATACGCAATTCACGAGCAACGAAAAAAATGCGGCTATTAAAATTTTAATTTTTTTGGTTTTTTTCAATCGTTGTTTGTACATTGTTTAGAAACTCCATTCGTTGTTCTTGTAGATATATGCGTATACCTTCTGAATTAGTAATAGAATTTTTACTAATTAAGGTAGCATGTTTATCTGTTTCCGCATATTTTTTGTCGACTAAAACACGAGCATCTTTTGTTATTAATTCGAAGCTTATTTCACCAAAATTGTCTACTTGATATAGGCGTACATTCCCAATTAATAGAATAACTTCATTACTAGAAGTTACCCACCCCTTATCCGCGCTAACATTGATAGGTAATTTGTTTTCTCTAAATATCTCAAGTACTGGGTAATCTAATTCGGTTGTGTTGTCGTCGGGGTAATGCGCCATATAAGAAGCACTTAAATGATTTTTTGGGGCACCATTTACGTCCATTTTAAGTGTATTAAAATTTTCCATGTAGTAGTCAGGATGATGCGCCAATTTTGTTAGTATCTGGTCGTCACCCCCGATTAGTTTGCCTAACAACCAATAACTAAGGCCCGCTGCCACTATCAGTATAAGTGTGATTTTCCATCTAATATTAAACATATCAATTTAAAACTTTAAACAAAAATGAATCTTTATGAAGAAAGATATGTTTCTATTAGATTTGCAAAATTATTTTGAGCGTTCATTATCAATTCACATACTTCTCTAGCAGCCCCATGACCGCCATTATTTTGTGTAATAAGTTTTGCTAATTTTTTAACTTCAGGGTGGGCATCTGCAACGGCAATTGGTAAACCGACTTTATTCATTGCTGGTAAATCAATTAAATCATCACCAACGTATGCAACTTCAGAAGATTTCAGATTTAATTCATCAATAAGTTTCATAAGAGCCCCCCCTTTATTTTTTTCATCTTGATAAATATATTTGATACCCAGCGATGTCATTCGTTCAGTTACAATATTAGATGACCGAGCAGTAATGACCGCAACATTGCATCCAGTTTCCATTAGCATAACTATGCCTTGGCCATCCCTAACATGAAATGATTTGTATTCATTGCCATTTTCACCAAGAATTAATTCGCCATTAGTCAATACACCGTCTATATCAAACACAAGAAGTTTAATATTACTTGCCAACGGCATCACAATTAGTTCGATATCTGGGTTTAAGATATTTTTATTAAAAATTTCTGGGAATGTTGTCATAGTATTTAAATAACTCGAGCCCGTAAAAGGTCATGCATGTTTAGGATCCCGCATAATTTTTCTTTTTCGTCGACTACAGTAAGCGCATTAATACGGTGAGCTTCCATTAGCGCTAACGCAGAGGCCGCGAGTGAATTGATAGGTATATTTTTACTATTCTTTGTCATAACGTCTTTTATTAGACAACTTTTAAAATCGATCTCGGAGTCTAGTACACGGCGTATATCGCCGTCAGTAAAAACACCTAAAACATTATTATTTTTATTAACCACTGTTGTTACCCCCAGCCCCTTGGCTGACATTTCTACTAAAGCATCATTGAGAGTTGAATTTTCAAAAACCTTTGGTATTTCCTCACCTGTGTGCATAATATCATCGACACGTAACAATAGGCGTCTCCCTAAGGTTCCACCCGGATGTGACAAAGCGAAATCATTTTCATTAAATCCACGTGTTTCTAATAATGCAATAGATATTGCATCCCCCATAGCTAATGTTGCAGTTGTGCTAGAAGTTGGGGCCAAGCCAAGCGGGCATGCTTCCTTTTCGACACTAACATCAATATTAACAGTTGATGATTTAGCTAACGTCGAGTCTTGATTCCCAGTTAATGTTATTAGTGGAGTATTCAATCTTTTAATTACGGGGAGTAAAGCAACGATTTCGTCAGTTTCTCCAGAATTTGATAATGCTATAACGACATCATCGAGGGTAATCATTCCTAAATCGCCATGACTAGCTTCTCCTGGATGCACAAAGAATGCAGGCGTCCCTGTGCTAGCAAGTGTCGCTGCAATTTTATTTCCGATGTGGCCAGATTTCCCCATTCCAGTAACAACAATGCGTCCTTGGCAGTTAAGAATAATATTACAAGCATCTACAAATTTGTTATCAACTCGCTCAATTAATGATGAAAGTGCTTTTTCCTCAGTTTTAATTACTGCTTTTGC
>CAJWQR010000026.1 GCA_913045195.1 uncultured Legionellales bacterium
CGAGGAATATTAAAGGGTTATATGCAAGATAAACACAACGCAAGATTAATGGGTGTTCAGCCAACCGGGAATGGTCGTCGTGAATCCTATGCACACCTACCAATGCCAAGAATGACAAACACTTATATGTTAGGCGGCGAATGTGACCCAAAAGAAATTATTGCTTCTGTCGATAAGGGTCTCTATGCCGTACAGTTTGGGGGCGGACAGGTTGATATCACCAATGGTAAATTTGTTTTCAATGCCAGCCAGGCTTATAAAATTGAAAACGGTAAAGTAACCACCCCTGTTAAAGGTGCAACGATTATTGGTAACGGGCCTGATGTACTAACACGAGTCTCCATGGTGGGTAATGATATGGCCTTGGATTCTGGTATTGGAACCTGTGGGAAAGATGGGCAATCTGTTCCCGTTGGAGTCGGTCAGCCAACGATTAAAATTGATGATATTACAGTTGGGGGCACTTCCGTTTAAAAAATATTATAACTTTTTAACTATCGCCCAATGGGTCTGGTCCAAATCTGTTAGCGCCTACTGTTCCTTTTTGAACTGCAAAAAAAATCAGTATCAGTATCCCTAATAATGGAATAATCACAACCCAATACCACCAACCTGATTTATCGATATCATGTAATCGTCGAACATACAAAGATATAATGGGGACAGTGCTTACGATAATAAATGCCCAATAAAGATCACCGCCCACATATGCCAATAAAGATGTTGTGGATATATAAAAAAGTTGAACATACCAAAATTCTTTTCTCCTCGCTCTCCCCTCAAACACCGCATACTTCTTTGTAAAACAATCAGTTATAAAATTCACCATCCTGTTCTCTCCTTAAAATCTAATAGGAAATCTTTTCTTTAAACCCTATAGGATTTCTAAGCCAAATGAAAGCAACTACCAAAGCACTAGCACTCATCAGTGCCGAGAATAAAAATATTTCCATGGAACCAAGGCTCTCCCATAAATAACCACTGATTAATGTTCCGAAAGCAAGTCCTGCACCAAAGCTAACGCTACTATATAACGCCTGGCCTCTACCCTGATGCTCCCCCTTAAACTCACGATGAATATATTGAATGGCAACAGCATGATAAACCCCAAAGGTAGCGGCATGTAAACATTGTGTGAATATTAAAATAAGTAAGTTATCGACAAAATAAGCGGTAGATAACCATCGTATCGTCCCTAAAATTAAAGTAAGCATCATTAACCAGCGTAACTGAAAACGACTAATCACACGATGAATAAAGATATAAACTAAAACTTCTGCAATAACACCGACAGCCCAAGCTACGCCAATAAAACTACTCGAGTAGTTATGCTCTTCCAAATAAATAGAAAAGAAAGTGTAATAAGGGCCATGTCCTGCCTGCACTAAAAAACAAACAACCAGTAATGAAATAACATGGGGCTTGAGTAAAACCGATTTAAAAGTGGTCTTAACCGGCTGATATAGCTTTGTCTTAATTTCCGGAATAGATAAACTATTTAACCAAACTAACGCCATTGAAAATATCACTACCGGAACTAAACAAAAGATGGGTTTTTGTTCAAACAATTTTCCTAATAATACAACAGATATAATAAAACCAACTGAACCCCATAACCTGACCTTAGTGTAACTATCGCTTTTCTCTCCAAGATGAGACAGTGTAATAGCTTCAATCTGTGGCAATGCTGCACTCCAGAAAATTGAAAATATAAAAAGAATAATAAAAAGAGGCCAAAAATCCTGATAGAGCAAAACAAAAACAAAAGAAACGACAGACAATAATGACGTCATACGAATCATCTGAATTCGTTTACCCGTATGGTCAACAATCCAACCCCAGATAAACGAAGAAAATATTTTATTAAAAACAATAATAGCCGATAAAATTCCAATCTCTTCGGCATTCATACCTAATGATTTAAGATAAGGCGACCAATAAGGCATAAAAGCCCCAAGAGTTAGAAAGAAAAGAAAATAAAAGCCGGATAGTCGCCAATATGGCAAACCATCAGTGGTCATCATAATTATTTACTTGAAGGGATAGTGGGTGTTTCTGAAACGACGTCCGCATTTTGCCCGCGATGCCGAAGTACATGGTCCATCAAAACAAGTGCAAGCATGGCTTCAGCAATGGGTGTTGCACGAATACCAACACAAGGATCATGTCGTCCCTTGGTAGCAACCTCAGCGGCTTGTCCTGACTTATCAACCGTATTACCCGGTAAGCGAATACTTGATGTTGGTTTAAGAGCAATGCTCACAAGAATATCCTGACCTGATGAGATACCCCCTAAAACACCACCGGAATTATTACCCTCAAATCCTTCAGGTGTAATTTCATCACGATGTTCTGTGCCTTTGTGCTCAACACAACCAAAACCAACACCAATCTCAACACCTTTAACCGCATTAATACTCATCATGCCTTTGGCAATGTCAGCATCCAAACGATCAAAAATTGGTTCACCCAATCCCACAGGGACACTTCCCGCATGAATATCAATGCGTGCGCCAACAGATTCGCCTTCTTTACGAAGTGCATCCATATAGTCATCAAGTTCAGAGATACGGTTTGGATCTGGGCAAAAGAAAACATTATTTTCAACTTCATCCCAACTTTTATGCTCAATCTTAATTGGGCCTAATTGCGACAAATAACCTCGAATAATTATTCCAAATTTTTCTTTTAAATATTTTTTTGCAATCGCACCTGCTGCAACACGCATACAAGTTTCACGCGCAGAAGCACGACCGCCACCTCGATAATCCCGAATACCATATTTTTGTTGGTAGGTATAATCAGCATGGCCGGGGCGAAACATATCTTTAATGTCACCATAATCTTTTGATTTTTGATCTTCGTTTTCAATTATTAAACCAATCGGGGTACCTGTTGTAATGCCTTCAAATACGCCGGAGGTGATCTTAACTTTGTCTGATTCTTTACGTTGGGTAACGTGCCTTGATTTAGCAGGTTTTCTACGGTCAAGATCGATTTGCAAATCAGTCTCTGATAACGCCATACCAGGAGGGCATCCATCAACAATACCTAAATAACCAGAACCATGACTCTCGCCTGAGGTAGTTAAAGTGAATAATTTTCCGAAAGTATTACCTGACATAATGGTATATTGTATACGAAATGAAGAGTGCTTACATTAATGTAGAATCAAATAAAATCTGCTTTATGAAAATCTCATACATAAAAAAATTAAAATTAATCCTATTTATTTTCCTTTTGGGATTGAATCCATCCTCATCTGCTGAAGTCACAAAATTAACACTTATCGATACGAATGGTGTTGAGCGAGCCATGGGCGATTATATTGGTCAGCAGACATGGGTTTTGGTAAACGTTTGGAGCCCGACTTGTTCTTTTTGTGTGCAAGAGCTACCTAAAATATCACTCTTTAAAAAAAGTAATCCTGAAGTACCAGTTATTGCAGTAACACTTGATTATCCAAGTTTTGAATATGGTCGTATCGATATTATCAAAGCATTTTTAAAAAAATACCCTCAGGACTATCCGATGTTTCTTGCAGATATTGGGCAGGTATCAGACTTAATAGGCATGAGGTTGGTTGGCATCCCATTGGTTGCGCTTTTCAATCCTGAAGGCAAACCCGTTGCACGTTGGCCTGGTGAAATTGAAATTGATGAAATCGAAAAGTTTATTGTAAATTTTAAAGAGGATAATGACCCGCTCTCATCAGAATTTAATTAAAAATTAAAATCTTATTGATGAGTAGTCTCCATTTCATAAATATTAATAAAACCATCCTGGTTAGGCATTTCTACCATTGGTAATGTTAAAGCCGTCATCTTTTCATCCTTATTGATAAGTTCGTTAAGATACAAAAGATATGCCGTTAGTGCGTAAACTTTATTATTAGTCAGAGAACCAGGTGCGTTCATTGGCTTTGATCTTCTTATAAAATCAAATAATGTCGTTGCATAAGGCCAATAATTGCCTATCGTCTTTTCTGGATATTCACCAGTTAAACTCATTTCAGCACCAGCTAACTGATCGGCAGTATGTCCAAACCCATTCTTACCATGGCAGATCATACATTCAGCTCGATAAATTTTCTCACCTTCAGGGACGCTGCCTTCGCCTTCTGGCAATCCTTCCCCATCTGGAAAAATACTAATATCCCGTGCTGCAACTTCTTCGGGTGTTACTTCTTGACCAAGACGTGGTGTATTTGCAGATCTTGCGAAAAGAAAATTAATCCCAATCGCTATCAATACTAATATCAGAATCAGTCTTTTTTGTTTCATCTTTATCATAAACATGTGACACAAAACCATCACCGTCAACACGCCAGTTAATAATAGCATTGTAATGAAAGAAGCCCTGTCGACCACGTTCCATTACCAATTTTTTTCGTTCTGGTTGTACATAGCCCGTTTCATCTGTTGCCCGACTTTTTAATACCGCAGGTTTACCATTCCAATGCCAAGGGATACGAAAACGTGTGAACGCACGATCAAGAATGGGTTCCTGTAATTCAGCTTCTGCCCAACTGTTACCATCATCAGCAGAAACCTCTACTTTTTTAATTTTTCCTCTCCCGGACCATGCCAAACCAGTAATTTGATATAAATCCGATTGTTTTAATATCATATGTGCGGAAGGCGATGTAATTAAGGATTTCGCTTCCATTACAAAAGTAAACATCCTCGCTTTTCCTGAGGGCTGTAGTTCGGTATAGCGTGAAGTCTCATTACGTGCCATCACTGGCCGATTAGTTAATTTCAAACGATGCAACCACTTAACATTAAGCACTCCTTCCCATCCAGGGACAATTAGTCGAACCGGATAACCATTCTCAGGACGAATGCGTTCTCCATTTTGATAAAGCGCTAGAAAAGCATCATCCAATGCTTTTTTAATAGGAATGGATGCCTGCATAGCAAAAGCATCGGCGCCTTCAGCAATCAACCATTTTGCCTTTTTACTTGTTCCAACTTCATCCAATAGCACTGATAAAGGAATACCAGTCCACTCGCTACATGAGGCCATACCATTAAAATAACCTGCCTCAGACATTGATGGCTGACTATGCCAACCTGCATTACTATTCCCTCCGCATTCAATAAAACAGGTTTTTGATTGCATTGGATATCTTAATAAATCGTCAATAGTAAAAATTAAATCTTTTTTTACTAGACCATGAATTAATAAACGATGTTTTTTAGGGTTAATTTGCGGAACACCGTTATGATGTCGCTCAAAATGTAAGCCATTTGCTGTAATAACCCCTTCCATTAAATGTAATGGCGTCCAAGAAACACCGTTACCTGGCACTGCTTCATTTACCGATGGGTAACGCAGAACATTATCTTCGAATTTCGAAGGTTGTCCATAAGTAGAGAAAGGCATACCTGGCTCATGCATCCAGGTTAAATCAGAGGATTTCTTTTTTAAAACATCATCATTTTCTTTTGCCGATACAAGAGAGGCTGTTGAGGCTAAACTGGTTATAACACCAAATTGTAAACCCTTTTTTAGAAATAAACGTCGGTCCAGTAATCCATTTTCAGCAACCTGATTCTCTTTAAGATAGCGATCGTTTATACGATCCATTATTACCTCGCAAACGAATTAATTAAGTGGGTTATAGCCAGGAATATCTTGGAAGTTGATTTCATCGATTTGATCTTTGTTAAGATGCTCTTTTGCATAAATTAAGTATATCTTTTTATCTATAAAAACATCGAACAAATCGGGATCAATATGATTTTCTAATTTCATTCGTCCGAGTATTTTAAGTGCTCTTGATAACGACATCCCCTTCTTATACGGTCTGTCCCCTGCAGTAAGTGCCTCGAAGATATCAGCTATTGCAATCATTCTGGCTGGAATTGACATCTGATTTCCTTTTAATTTGTTGGGATAACCAGTGCCATCCATCTTTTCATGATGACACCCAGCAAATTCAGGGACATTCTTCAGATGCTTAGGATAAGGTAATGATTCGAGCATTTTGATAGTCATGGAAACATGATTATTGATAATCTCCCGTTCTTTTCTATTAAGTGTTCCACGTGCTACTTGTAAATTCTCTACTTCATTGTCATTTAATAAATGAACGCTTTCACCAACAGAATTCTCATAGACATTTTCTGAAAGTTCTTTTATCCGTTTTAAATCATTATCGAGAAGTGACTCACCGCCAATATTATATTTTTCTATTTCTATCCTTTCATCATCAAGCTCTTTCAGCCTATTTTTTAATGCAGAATTATTCTCGAGTTCCTTATCAATATCATCGCAATCTTTATTTTCTTTTACTATTGCTTTCAATGCTGTGATAACTGCATCTCTCTTTAATACTTCGAAACGAATATCAACAAGATTAATTCTGTCAAAAATTGTTTCCAACTTTGTCGATTTATCAACAACATATTCTGGTGTAGTTATTTTTCCACAATCATGCAACCAGGCGGCAACATTGAGTTCATACATTTCATTATCATTCATAGAAAAATCTTTCAATGGGCCTCTATCAATCTTATTCGTTGCATCAGCCAACATGTCCGTAATGGCAGGGACTCGACGACAATGTTTTGCTGTGTATGGTGACTTTTCGTCAATCGCTGTAGCAATTAATTGAATAAATGAATCAAATAAATTTTTCTGTGCATTAATTAATGTTTTATTGCTAATAGTAACTGCAGCTTGCGATGCAAGTGATTCTATTAATTGTTGATCTAGTGCGCTAAAAGAAATAATTTTATTTGTGTTTTTATCAATCGTATTAATTAACTGAAGAACGCCAATAATATCATGTTCATGATTCGTCATTGGTACCGTGAGAAATGAGGTCGATCGATACCCCATTTTTTTATCAAAATTTCTTGTGCCAGAAAAATCGAAGTCTTCATTTATGTAAGCATCTTCAATATTAACTGTTTGCTCACTATTAACGGCATATGCAGCAACCATTTTATTATTTGTGTTGCCTTCATCATCATAAAGTGAAATTGGTGGCAGTAAAATCTCCTCACCACTAGTTCCGCCTTTATGCACAGCTAAGGAACGGTTATGTAATATTTCAAACTTTAAACTTTTTTCATTTGTGCAGACATACAAAGTACCGCCGTCGGAGTTGGTAATATCCATAGCTTTAACAAGTATAAGCTCAAGAAGACGATCATGATCTTTTTCTGCAGAAAGCGCGATTCCAATCTCATTGAGCTCACGAAGCAAATCAGGAATATTGTTTAAAGCTTGATCCATAACAAATTATTACGCGCTCACATTTGAGAATCGACGTAATGAAGTGTGAAATAAAATGGATCAGATTTCTAGCGTTATCTGCCCTAATCTTACAGATTACTTAGTCATTGAAACGATCATGGCATTAAGTTTATTAACAAAATTAACAGGGTCAGCTAATTGACCTCCTTCGCTGAGCAAAGCTTGGTCAAAAAGTATATGGGACCAATCCGTAAACAGATCATTATCTTTTTCACCGTCAATTTTTTTAATTATTGGATGATCGGGGTTAATTTCAAGAATCGGCTTGGAGCCAGGTATATTCTGTCCTGATGCTTTAAGTATTTGTTCAAGATGTCGCCCCATATCATTATCATCACTGACAAGACAAGCAGGAGATGTTGTCAAACGTGAGGTCACTCGAACTTCTTTTACTTTTTCATCTAAAATATCCTTTATACGTTTGACAAGCTCATCATGCGCTTTATTGTTTTCCTTATCCTTTTTCTTTTCACCCTCATCCTGTATGTCGCCAAGGTCAAGTTCGCCTTTATTGACTGATTGTAGCTTTTTGCTATCAAACTCAGATAAATGTGTTGTTACCCACTCATCAATTGGCTCTGAAAGTAAAAGAACTTCGATATCTTTCTTTCTAAAAATCTCTAAGTGCGGGCTGCTTTTAGCAGTCATATATGAATCAGCAATCACATAATAAATTGATTTCTGACTCTCTGGCATACGATCAACGTAATCCTTAAGGGAAACTTTCTGATCTTCAGTGTCTTCATGTGTGCTTGAAAATCTAAATAAATGAGATAAGTCATCTTTGTAATCTGCGCTATCTACTACACCTTCTTTAAGTACCTTTCCAAATATTTTCCAGAATTTCTGATATTTTTCTTCATCATTCTTAGCTATAGATTTTAACAATCCAATAATCTTCTTTGTGCATCCGGAGCGAATTGAATCGACAACTTTATTTTTTTGTAATATTTCTCGCGAAACATTCAGAGGTAGATCGTCGGAATCAATAACGCCTCTAATAAAACGTAGCCACGGCGGTAATAATTGTTGTGCGTCATCCATAATAAAGATACGTCGAACATAAAGTTTTACGCCATGACGTTGTTCTCTATCCCATAAATCAAAAGGTGCTTGTGAGGGGATATACAAAAGGGAGGTGTATTCAAGTTTTCCTTCAACTTTATTATGAATATGAGCAAGAGGATCTTCAAAATCATGTCCTATATGTTTGTAAAATTCATTGTATTCCTCGTTCTTTATTTCTTTCTTGTTACGTGTCCAAAGTGCGGTTGCGCTATTGACTGTATCTTCGCCTGATTCAATTTTATCTTTATCTTTATCAGAAATATCATCCTTAATATCTTCCTTATCCATAATAATCGGAAAAGAAATATGATCGGAATACTTAGTAATTATTTCTCGTAATCTATAACCATTTAAAAATTCATCAGCATCTTCACGTAAATACAATACGACTTTTGTTCCGCGTTTTGCCCTATCAACTGTCTCTATTGAATAGTCATTTTCACCTTCCGAAATCCAGCGTACGCCTTTTGCTCTGCTCTCCCCTGCTCGTCTTGTTATTACTTCGACTTTTTTTGCCACAATAAAACAAGAGTAAAAACCAACGCCAAATTGCCCAATCAATTGCGAGTCTTTTGTTTGATCTCCTGTTAATGCTTCAAAAAACTGTTTTGTGCCTGATTTAGCAATGGTTCCTAGATTCTCAATAACTTCGTCTCGAGACATTCCTATCCCGTTATCTAGGACAGTAATCGTTTTTAGCTCTTTATTAAACTCAACTCTTATTTTTAGATCTGAATCTTTCTCATAAAGACCATCATCCTGTAGAGCTTCAAATCGTAATTTATCTTCTGCATCCGAAGCATTCGAAATTAGCTCGCGCAAAAATATCTCCCGGTTGCTATATAAAGAATGCACCATTAAATCTAGTAATTGTTTAACTTCGGTTTGAAACCCAAGGGTTTCTTGGTTTGCTTCTACAGACATATTCGCCTAATCCTCAAGATTAATTAATAAATGGATATAATTGGTCAATATTGGGTTCTTCTCGTAAAATTTCAAGGCCGTACTATAAATTGTGCCTCTTAAATGAGATAGATAATGTTAATTGCTAGTACAAAAACATTATTATGCCATAAAAAATAAATTTAAAAATAGGGTATTCTAAAATGAGATATTTTAAATTATCAACTCTACTATTCATTCTCTTAGCCGCCGCATGTAATGTAAAAAATACTATGCCAGCTTCAGAAACAAAAATAGACGAATCGGCATTAAAGAAAATTGCCGCCACTAGTTATAATAACGAGGCTTGGAAAGATGTGATTCAGTATTACAAGCAATTAACAGAAAAATTTCCTAACGATGCGGAATCATGGTATCGAATTGGTAATGCATACACACAACTAAACCAAACTAGATTTGCACTTGGTGCATATCAAAAAGCATTAGCTATCGATTCAAGTAATAATAAGATATTACACAATATGGGAGTTGTGCAGCTACAAGAATCCACAAGAACATTTTTAGATCTAAAAAAACAGACTCAGCCCAATGATCCACTACACATAAGAGCTCAACTTGTAATTAATGCTATAGCAAACTTATTCTATAAAGAATTTGAAATAGAAATGGAAAATTAAAAACAAGTAAAAATAACCTATTCTCTATTTATAAATAAAAGTGTAGAATCCATTTTTTTATTTGCCAGTATTAAAAGGAAATGAAATGCCATTTATCGTAAATCAAAATTGTATCAAATGTAAATATACAGACTGCGTTGAAGTATGCCCTGTTGACTGCTTTCATGAAGGGCCAAACATGCTGGTTATCGATCCAGATGAATGTATTGATTGCACGCTATGTGAACCAGAATGCCCAGTTGATGCAATTATGTGTGATGAAGATGTTCCTGAGGATATGAATGAATTTATAGAGTTGAATGCCGAATTATCAAAGGTCTGGCCTGTTTTAAACGAAATAAAACCACCGCCAGAAGATGCAGATGAATGGAAAGAGAAAACAGATAAGATACAATACTTGGAACGATAATCAGATTTTCTAATATTGTTATAACACTTCTTTCAGATCATTATAAAAACTTTCATATATATTGTTAACAGCAATTTCGAATGCGCTAATAACTGAAGTTATTGATGGCGCTTCAGAATCGACCACTTGTGTATATTGTTTATATAAAATCGGTAAATTCTGATTATTACTGTCAACACGAAATTCAATCGAGACATGAGCACTACTTTGATCTCCCGATTTTTTCTGTTCAAACGCTTTTATTTTTCCTTTAACAATAAAATTACTATTTCCTTCAAATGTTGTTAGGACAACTTTAGATATTTTACTCAAACGCAATCTGTCAGCGAGATGTTCTTGTAATAATCGGTTTGGTGAATCAATCCAATGGTGATAATGATATTGTTTTACTTCTATTTCATTCTCTGAGTAAAGAATAGCGCGTTCCCGATATAAGCCGTCTGCTTGAAAAACAATAACACTGATACTATTAACAATTTCTTTGTCAGAATTAATATCTTGTGCTACTCGGAGACGATAATAATGGTCTGTTGGTAAAGGTGGTTGATTTACACATGAAGTCAAAATAAGCACAAATAATATAGCAAGATAACATTTCATCATTACTTAGCCTCTTCTGTTTGAGCAGAACCGCGAATTAATAATCCTGGATTCTCCTTTATCTGTCGGGTAAATTCATGCATGTTGCGGCTGCTACCCTCAAGATGATGAGTAATTACATCAATATGAGTCGAGATGACGGATAGGGTCTTTTCTAAACCAGTAAGAGAAGAACCTAATTTATCACTATTAGTTTCAACCATATGCCCAACATTGTCTAAAACAACATCCATTGTCTTTCTGGTTTCATCTAAATTTGCAACCAATTCATCTGTATTCGATGAAATAGTATTCATGTTATCTAAAAATAATGTTAGATTTTCTTGATTCTTATTATTGATCATCTTCTTTAAATTTTCAGAAGCTTGATTAAGATTATTAACTAGCTTATCAACTTTATTAACAATATCGGATTTATCAATTTGAATACTAATTTTTTCTACCATTGGTTTTACTGTATTTTTTGTCAGATCAGTAAATTCATATGAAATTGAATTGATCTGGTTATTTAGATTATCAAGTAATGGCTTAATACCGTCCTTGGAAAGACTGCGAATATCTTCTGCAACTTCACTAACTGCTGCAAATATGTTGGCTGCCTCTTTGCTCTCTATTTCTGATTCAGATTTGAGTAAAACATCACTAACACCCTCTTCAATATCTATTGTTACGGCTGCCAACAAACCTGATGCCACAATCTTCGCGATGCTATCTTCAGGAACCGGCCAATCCTGCTTAATTGAAAGCGCTAAACGATAACTTGTTTTACCCTCAAGACGAACTGGGGCAATTTCTTCGACCTGTCCAACCTGATAACCCTCAAAAGAAACAGGTGTGCCAAATTTGATACCTGTAACATTATGATAGGTCACATAATATCTATCTATAGGGCCACTGCTACCAGTAATTTGATATAAAAAAACAAAAAAACAAACGACCACGATCGACACAAATGATCCGACAACAGTATAATTAATATTTTCTCGTTTCATAATTTTTTTACATTCCCGTTAGTCTGCTTAGATATTCATCTGCATTAATCATATCATTGCTTGGTCTTCTATTTAATAATGATTGGATTCGTTCGTTATCCGAGTTTTTAATTTCTTCCACTGTATCACTCATCAGTATATGCCCTCTATCGAGCACGGTTATTCTGTCTGCAATCTTAAAGGCGCTATCAAGCTCATGTGTAACAACAACAATTGTCATATTCATGGCATCTCGTAATCGTAATATAAGATCATCTAATTCTGCAGATACCACGGGGTCAAGTCCTGCAGAAGGTTCATCAAAGAACATTAATTTTGGATCCATAACAATTGCACGTGCAACGGCCGCCCTTTTAATCATTCCGCCTGATAATTCTGAGGGCATTAATTCCTCAAATCCACCCAGATTAACAACCTCGAGCTTCATTCTCGCCATAATATCCATGGTTTTCTCATTAAGTTCTGTATGTTCACGTAGAGGTAATTTTACATTCTCTCCAATTGTCATAGAACTAAGTAATGCTCCGCCCTGAAAGGCCACGCCCATGTTCTTTCTCAGTTCAAACATTTCATTAGCATTAAGTTTGGTAATATCTTTTCCGAGCAACTTTATACTGCCGCTTGTTGGGATCCCCAATCCAAGCAAATAACGTAACAAAGTACTTTTTCCAGAACCACTACCGCCCATAATAATCATAATCTCGCCTTCACTTACGGTAAGGTTAATTCCATCCAAAATTTTTCGGGGGCCATAATGTGTAACCAGATCATTAACCTCAATGGCTACATTTTTTTTATTCTCTTGCATTATTAACGATTCAAAAAGTAAGTAAAAATCATATCGGCAATAACAATAAAAGATATTGAAAGCACTACAGATCGGGTTGTTGCCTTACCAACGCCTTCAGCTCCTCCGGTCACTGAAAAACCATTGCTTGCGCCAACTAATGTAATAATTAATGCAAATACGAGGCTCTTAAATAAACCCTGCATAATATCACCTACCATTAAAGCCGCTATTGTCCTATCGACATACGCACTAAAGCTCAAACCTATTTCAACACCGGTGTATAGCGCGCCTCCTAAAAGACCGGCTATATCAGAAAAGAAGGTGAGGATTGGCACCATTATTAACATTGCTAATAATGCTGGAGATACCAGATATCTAACCGGATTTATACCCATAACTCGCAAGGCATCAATTTCTTGATTAACTTGCATAGTACCAAGTTTTGCTGCCAAGGCAGAACCTGTTCTGCCAGCAATCAATATACCGGTAATTAATGGCGCAAATTCTCTCGTTATCGATAAAGCAACACCTACGACCACTTGTGACTCAGCGCCAAAGGTCTTTAAGTTATATATCATTTGGATAGCAAGCATAACGCCGATCGAAAATGATAAGATAAAAACAATAGGGCAAGCGGCTATGCCAATAGTCATCATTTGACTAAATATAGATGGAATGCGAACAGGTTGTTTGTAGAATGGGCCAACTATTATCCAGGCTAATGACTCAATCAATAAAGCAAAATAATAGCCTGCTCCTTCTGCAAGTTTCACAGTTAAGCTTCCAACTATTTCTATGTAATTTAAAAACCGATGAATAATAGATTCAGACATCTTCTTTTTCATACTCATCTTTTGAGTTATAAATTGGAAATACCTGATCAAGCCTTGCTAATTTTAATACGCTCATCGCCGCATCACTAACACCAAATAATCCAAATTTTAACGATTGTTTTTTAGCTATCTGATATCCTTCCACTAAACTGGCGACACCCGAGCTATCAATATAACTGACTAAACTAAGATCAATTAGAATATTTTTATTTTCTTTTAACACTTCTATTATATTCTTACGAGCATCTGAAGAACTTGATAAATCAACGGCGCCATCTAATCCGATGGTCGTGTAATTATCATCTTGTTGTATATTTATTTTCATCTTTATTTACTCTTTATTTATTGTGAATAAACTTTTTTATCTTACAACCGTTTTCTCCATTTTAAGGTAATTCCCTTTGCCGTCATCAAGATGACCCATATCATATCCATCCATAATCTCACGAATAAAATGAGTCCCTAATCCACCTGGACGTATATCATCAAGATCACGCGGTTTTACAGAATCAAGGTCAATCGGCTCTGCGTTATCAACCAACTCAAAAAATAGTGTACTAGTTTGATCTTGTTTGTGTATTTTGAAAACAATTTTACCTGAACTATCAAACTTATAGGCATGCTGAATAACGTTCATACAAGCTTCATTAACAGCTATTACCAATTTGTCCGACAATTCTTTATCACAACCAAAACCTTCGGCTACCTCCTTGACCAAAACTCGTATCACACTCAGCCTTTCAGGTATAGCTTGGAAATAAATTTCGAATAGTTTCTCCGGCGGCGGTAGCTCTATCATATACTCATTTACACTCTATAATCATCAGGGTTATATCGTCGTGTTGATCGGTACTAGAATTACGAATTTTTGAAACAATTCTCTCCAAACGGTCTGAAAGTGATAGTTTTGAATTAATTTCGATAAGTTTTATTAAGCCATCAACTTCCAGAAATTTCTTATTCTTATCATAACTTTCTGTAATCCCATCTGTAAACAAATATACTGCGCCCCCATTTAAATGAATTGTTTCAACAGGGAACTCTGTTGCTGGGACAATGCCGATAGGAGGCGCACTTGCCTTTATTTCTTCGAATTCACCCATACAATTATGAAATAATGGAGGCTGATGGCCGGCATTAGAAAAACTAATTGTGTTTTTTGTTGTATCCAAGAATCCAGACACTAAAGTTACAAACATACCGTGAGATATAGATTCACAAATTTCATCATTTACCCTACTTAATAATTCTCCTGGATCACTGATACTTTTAGCAAGATGGTGTAAAAGACTACTCGCTTTTGCCATCAACATTGCAGCATTCATTCCTTTTCCTGAAACATCCGCAAGGTTAAAATAAATCAAACCATCATCTCGTTTAAAAAAATCATAAAAATCACCAGACACTTCTAATGCAGGGACATTCATGCCTCTGATAGGAAAAATATTACTATCATCATCTTGAGGTAAAAGACCAACCTGTATTTCCCTTGCGAGCTCGAGCTCTTTCCGCATACGTTCTTTCTCAACTAAGGCATCTGCCATACGTGCATTATGAATTGCTAACGCAGCATAAGATGCTAATACCATCGCAATAGATTCGTCATGATTATTAAATAGATCATTATTTTTTTTATTTATTAACTCTAGAGCTCCGATACATTCATCATTGACTACTAAAGGTACGGCAAGAATTGATCGGGTAATAAAACCAGTGTCCGCATCAACTAATTTTGAAAAGTTAGGATCATTCTGCGCATCTCTAATCATTTGAGATTTTCTTGAGTTTACAGCATTCCCTATAATACCCTTTTCTGAAGGAATTCTTATTCCTGCAATATCAACAGGTCCAGCACATCTGACACAAACTAATTCTGAATTACTACTTTCTAATAAAAATATTGATGCTGCCTCTGAGTTTAAATATTGCATGAAACGTTCAATAGCATTTTGTAGTGTTTGTGATATATCAAGCGAGTTTGAAAAATTTTGTGCTATTTCTGCGAGTAAAGTAAGTTGTTTCTCATTTGCATTACCCTCCTCAAAGAAGTGTTGGGTAATCTCATTATGTTGTTTATTGGGTGATTGATCTTTCTTCATTATGAAATCTTTTTTAGACACTCTATATATTCATTCTCATCTGGTAATTTATTTTTGCATTGTGCTTCCCACAAACTTCTTCCAAGACATTCCATCATTTTGTGTTCTGCGTCATGAAGGTTAATAGATCTCGAAATTATTTGTTTAAAGATGGTATTAATACCTGTTGGTCTATCGGAATTAACCTGCTCTTTTAGTGCAATATGCATTCCCATATGTAGAAAAGGGTTTATTTCGTTATTTTCAACATTAAAGTCATTTGTATCTACTGATTCTTTGCTATCTAAATAGGAATGATATTCTGGATGTTCAGAAATAACATCAGAAATAACTACTTCCTCGGGCTCGAGAGGAAGTTTATTCTTTTGTTTTTCCCATACATTATAAAAATAAGCTCTGGATTCATCTCTATTCTGAATGAACATTTTTTTGTTATCTTTAAGTGTGAAGCCAAATCATTATATTACTCTTTGGTATCAATGTTTTATATGCTTTTTGCGTTCTTTCCATTCACAATCATCAAAAATAATACAGGAACCACATTTTGGGTTGCGGGCAGTACATGTGTAACGTCCATGTAAAATAAGTAAATGATGGGCATCCCTCTTAAAAACATCAGGCACATGCTTTAAAAGTTTTTCTTCTACTTCTAACACGCTTTTGCCTGGCGCGATTCCGGTTCTATTTGATACGCGAAAAATATGCGTATCAACAGCAATCGTTGGTTCTCCAAATACAGTATTTAAAATAACATTTGCTGTTTTCCTGCCCACACCAGACAGTTCCTCTAATGCTATTCTATTATCTGGAACCTCACCATTGTACTTTTCAAGCAATATCTTACAGGTCTCAATAATACTTTTTGCTTTATTATTATATAGTCCAATCGTTTGTATATAACGCTTAATCTTTTTTAAACCGAGAGATAAAATGGTTTCTGGTGTATTCGCTATTGCAAAAAGCTTTTTTGTGGCCTTATTAACACTTATATCGGTAGACTGAGCAGAGAGTATAACGGCGACTAATAATTCAAACGGTGTTTTATAGATCAATTCTGTTGTTGGTGAAGGATTCTTTTTATTCAACAGATTGAAAATGTGTGTACGTTTTACTTTATTCAAAATCAACAAGCCAGATTTAACAAAATTTATTGGCTCAAGATTGCATCATCTTATCAGAATCGATCTTTTTTAAGAGGTCCTGCATATAATCAAAACGATGTAATGCGCTGTTCATTTCAAGGATCTCCTGTTTTATTGGTAAATCGAATGGAAGTAATTCTGCCAAGCGCTCGCTAACCCAATTGGCTTCATCAAATCTACCTAACATATTTTCCATTGGTAATTTATAACGGGTTACTATTTCTCTAAGTAAATCCGAAAAGTTCTGATATGTAACGGGCATTAGATTGTTATCATCACTTAACCATTCAACATCTCCGATACATAAATTATCCTCAGATCTTTTATGAGAATTAACTCTAAAACGTTTTTCTCCTCTAACAACTATACCTAATAGACCATCTTCCATTTGACTCCAATCAATAATCTTTGCATATGTTCCCATAGAAAAAAAATCGCAAGACTTGTCTATACCTCTGTCTTCTTGAATTAAACAAATACCAAAACCAGTATCATTTCGAAAGCAATCCCGTACCATATCAATGTACCTTGGTTCAAAAATCCTCAATTTGAGCTCACCTTCAGGAAATAATACTACGTTTAATGGAAAAAGCGGGATTTTCATAACTTGTTTAATCTCCCAATTAATTTTTGATGTATATCGCCAAAAGCACCATTACTCATAATCACAATATGATCTTGAGGTTGAACCTCGCTACTCACTAACTCAACTATTTTATCTACATCAACAAAAACTTGACAGCGATTGCCAAGTTCGCTCATGTATTCAGTAATATTCCATTTTAAGTTCTTCTCTTGATAAAGAAATACTTGATCGGCGTCTGCAAAAGCAGCCGATAACGTATCGGCATGAACGCCCATACGCATTGTATTGGAACGGGGCTCCATAATTGCAATTATACGTCCATTTTCTACGTAACTCTTTATGGCCTGTAAACTTTTTCTAATTGCTGTGGGATGGTGAGCGAAATCATCGTAAATATAAATATCATTAGAGTCATAAATGCATTCGAGTCGTCGCTTAACAGACTTAAATTCAGATAAAGCTGCGCAAGCTTTTTCCACAGAAACACCAATATTTTTAGCTGCAATAATTGCAGCTAGCGCATTAAAAGCGTTGTGCTCGCCAATAACAGGCCAAGAGACTTTCCCTGCCTCATTTCCACTATTAACAATGGAAAAATCACGGTAATCACGGCTGGCATCTGTTATTGCCCAGTCAGAGCCAGCCCCTAAAAATGTCTCGAGGGATGTCCAGCAACCCATATTTAATACAGTCTCAACTTCATTATCACCTAGGGGGTAGATAATTTTTGCAGTTTCGGGAAGTGTCCGAACCAAATTATGAAATTCGGCTCTTATAGCAGCAAGATCGTGAAAGATATCAGCATGATCGTACTCAATATTGTTTATTATTAGTGTATCGGGATGATAATGAACAAATTTTGAGCGTTTATCGAAAAAGGCCGTATCATACTCATCAGCTTCAATAACAAAATATTCAGAATTAGTATAAGACGCTGATTTTCCGAAGTTTTCAGCTACTCCGCCAATAAGAAATGAGGGGTTAAGATCCGAATATTCTAAGATCCAGCTTAATATGGT
>CAJWQR010000027.1 GCA_913045195.1 uncultured Legionellales bacterium
AACCTATGACCTTGGGATTAAGAGTCCCCTGCTCTACCAACTGAGCTAACGGCCCATCAATAAATACCTGTATACATTAATTAGGGTTGCCGTATTTAAAAAAATATTACTTTATAAAAAAGTGGGGTGAACGATGGGACTCGAACCCACGACGACCGGAATCACAATCCGGGGCTCTACCAACTGAGCTACGCTCACCATATGAAAATAGTTATACTTTAGGCTCAACATAACCTTACAGAAAGATTTTAATTAATAATAGTAAAGTGGCGCGCCTGAGAGGACTCGAACCTCCAACCCCCGGCTTAGAAGGCCGGTGCTCTATCCAGTTGAGCTACAGGCGCATTCAATATTTTGAGAATAACACCAATTACTGAAAAATGGTCGGGGCAGAGGGATTCGAACCCCCGACCCTCTGCTCCCAAAGCAGATGCGCTACCAGGCTGCGCTATGCCCCGAACACTTGGTATCTCCAGCCTCTAACCGGACGGAGGATGATACGCGCACGCCCAAATCTCGTCAATTGAGAAAAACAGGGTAATGTATACATTCAATAGGTTAGTTTCTTCGCCAGTCCGTGCCATCTTCGGTATCTTCCAGACTAATATCTAACTCGGTAAGCTGTTTTCTGATTTCATCAGCTCTAGCAAAGTTTTTTTCGTCACGGGCAATATTACGTTGTCGTATCAGGTTATTAATATGATCGGCATCTGCACTACCCCTGCTCTCGTTCTCTTTCCCCTGTAAAAAATGCTGTGGTACTGATTCTAGTAACCCTAATACTGAACCAATTCGCTTTAATGTTAACGCCAATCCTTTTGCTTCTGCTATTGATTTATCTTCATTACGATTTAATTTTTTTGCAATTTCATGCAGCAATGAAATTGCCCTAGGTGTATTAAAATCATCATCCATAAAAGAATTAAATTTAGTAATATAACTTTCATCGATACTGGCGCTTGAATCTTCTTCCGTATCCCTTAATGCTGTATACAATCGTGTAAGTGCAGATTTTGCTTCATCAAGATTATCTATCGAATAATTTAGTGGGCTGCGATAATGACTTGATAGAATAAAAAAACGAACAACTTCAGGTTGATATTTTTTTAAAACTTCTTTAATTGTGAAAAAATTACCAAGTGATTTTGACATTTTTTCTTCATCTACTCTAACAAACCCATTGTGCATCCATACATTCGCGAATCCTTCTCCGGTAGAGCAAACAGATTGCGCTATTTCATTTTCATGATGCGGAAACTGTAAATCCTGGCCACCACCATGAATATCAAAGTGATTCCCAAGACAATGAGTGGACATAGCTGAACACTCAATATGCCATCCTGGACGTCCATCACCCCAGGGTGACGGCCAACTTGGCTCGCCTTTTTTCGCGGCCTTCCATAAAACAAAATCTAATGGGTCATTTTTCTCTTTTTGAACTTCAACGCGTTCCCCTACTCTCAATTCGTCAATATTTTTTCCTGATAATTTTCCATAGGCATCAAACGAGCTGACATCAAAATAAACATCACTATTCTCCCCCAGATAAGCATGCTTCCTTTCAATTAATGTAGAGATCATTTCAATAATCTCTTTCATATGTTCAGTTGCTTTTGGTTCTATATCTGGAGGTAAAACACCTAGAGCATCTGCATCTTTATTCATTGATTCAATATATCGTTCTGTCAAATCAGTAATTGATTCATTATTACTGTTTGCGCGATCAATAATCTTATCGTCAATATCGGTGATATTTCGAACATAAAGTAAATCAAAACCAATACTACGAAGATAACGAGCCACCATGTCGAAAACCACCATAACGCGTGCATGCCCAATATGACAAAAGTCATAAACGGTCATACCACAGACATACATCCGAATCTTTTTCGGTTCGATTGGTTTGAGAGGCTCTTTTAGCCCAGTAAAACTATTGTATATGGCGACCATAATTTTTATTCGAAACAAATATCAAAATCGCGCATATTATATGTATGACTATTATTTAACAAAACAGATTTGTCATACTTATGATAGCGCGGGCATAATTAACTTATAGCATAACTATTATTAAATGTGATATTTATCATTGGAGAAAAAATAATGAAGACGGAAATAACAACTTCACTTGGCTCAGTAGTCATCGAACTTAATCAAAATAAGGCCCCCAAAACCGTTGAAAACTTTTTAGAATACGTAAAAAGTGGATTTTACGATAAAACCATTTTCCACAGAGTCATTACAGGCTTTATGATTCAGGGCGGCGGTATGGATAAAGATATGAAGACAAAACCAACCAATCCATCTATTGAAAATGAAGCTGATAATGGATTAAGTAATCTTTACGGCTCAATTGCAATGGCAAGAACCGGGGATCCGCACTCCGCAACCGCACAATTTTTCATCAACACCGAGGATAATCGTGGCCTAGATTTTCAATCTGAAACTGAGCAGGGTTGGGGTTATTGCGTATTTGGTGAAGTTATTGAAGGAATTGAAGTAGTCAATGCTATTGAAGAGAAACCAACAACCACTCGTAATGGGCATCAAGATGTGCCAGAAGAAATTATTTTTATCGAAACAATAACAATACTCAATGAAAAAAACTAACTCATATAAATGACAACTCTTTTCATTTCCGATCTTCATCTCAGCCAAGATAGGCCAGAGAAGTTAAATCTGTTCAAAAAATTACTGCTGGGGCCTGCAAAAAATGCAGCTGCAATCTATATTCTGGGTGATTTATTCGATGAATTTTGGATAGGCTGTGATAATACACGCCCTCCTAACTCAGAAATTATGGCTATTTTGCGTGAGTACACAAATTACGATAATACTCAGTTATATATTATGCGTGGTAATCGTGATTTTCATATCAATAAAGATTTCGCTGACTCTACGGGATGTAAAATAATAAATGACCCCACTGAAATATACTTGGATAATGAAAAAGTATTACTAATGCACGGAGACACCCTTTGTACGGATGACGTGAAATATCAAAACTGGCGAAAATTTATAACAAACCCACTAATAAAATGGATTTATTCAATAATGACGCTAGCCTTACGTCAACGTATCGCCTATGGAGTGAGGGGTTACACAGCACAGGCAGTTAAAAATAAATCTCCAGAAATAACTGATGTTTCTCAAAACTCAGTAGTGAATACAATGCGTAATCATATCGTTGCAACTTTAATTCATGGTCATACCCACAGAAAAGCGATTCATAAATTAGAAATTGATGGCGTACCCGCTAAAAGAATTGTTCTGGGAGACTGGTATGAACTAGATTCGGTATTAATTTATGATGAGGCTGGTTTTAGACTCGAACGTGTTGCAAATTATATAAACAATAATTAACTAATTTATTCCTGATAAAATAATTATTCCTACAATAAAAATCAATATAATTAGTGCTCTTATAACCAAGAATTTAAACTGATTAAGCCAATAAGATTTTTCCTGATTAGGCGCATCAAGTTCAGACGAGTATTGTAATGCTGCAATACCAATATCCGTTAGCAGTGAGTTACTAGTTTCAATAGAAAAAATATCAGATTTCTTCAATATTGAAATTACCCCTACTAAATTTCCAGCTAAGGCAAGTCCAATAGCAAATACTCTTGTTGATGGCCATTCAAGGATATTTAATAAAATTGATGTGCTTTCAGAAAAGCTGCTAGAAACATTACTTAACTCGTCGTGTAATTTATCAGCTAATCGATACAACAAAACACCTACCACACCAAGCACAAAATACCAAAATATTGCTGCTAAAATTTGTTTATGGGCTGCAACAAAAAAAGACTTCATGATTGCAACTTCGACATTATCTGAATTATTTGTAATTTCTTTATTGATTAATTGTTGAGCTAGAACTGAAGCGTCTCCCTCCTCTTTCTCAATTGAGATTATATATTTATCGAATTGGCTCAATAATTTCTTAGGGCTAATGCAATAAATCAAAATAGATATAACTAGAATAGCTTCTGCAAACGATGACCAATAATTCAGAATGAAAATTATCAGGGAAAGACTCAGTATCGGTATTGCTAACAAACCCAGCAAACCAAAATTTCCATCCCAGTATTTATTATTCATAAAACGTCTATCTGACAGATGGTATAAAGATATAAACCAATTGAATTTACGAAAACGTTCTAAATCTATAGAAATAAGATCTATGGCTAATGTTATGAGTACGAAAACTAATGTCATAGTGTTAACAAAGATAGGTAATAATTCATGTCAAAAAATGGGCCAGGGTCCGTTTTTCTGCCCGGTGCAATATCACTGTGACCAACAATACGATCTTTTTTAATTTTTTGCCATCGCTGACATACTAATTCAGTAATTTTAGCTAAAGCGACATATTGGGTGTCACAATAAATTTCATCGTCACAGCCTTCAAGTTCGATGCCAATTGAATAATCATTGCAACAATGACGGTCATTAAAAGATGACTCCCCCGCATGCCAGGCGCGCATATCAAAAGGAACGTACTGAGTAACATTACCTAGGCGATCGATAAGTAGATGGGCGGAAACATGCAACCTTTGTATTTTCATAAAATATGGATGTGCATTCGGGTCTAATGTATTAGTAAAAAACTTATCGATGAATTCACCGCCATATTGTTTGGGGGGTAAACTAATCCCGTGTATCACTAATAAATCGATATCTGTGTTTAAAGGCCTCTGGTCACAATTGGGTGACAAAACAACGCGGGCGCCATTTAGCCAAGTACCATCTTTGTTAATCTGATAATTCATCTTATTTTGCATTCAGTTTTAGCGCCATATTTCTCTCAAGAATCATAAAATACTAATTAGTTATACCTTGGAATTTTAATGCAATCGACAATCTTTCTAAATAACTATTAAACTATTATGCACACAAAAAAGAATACAGCTCACTAAAGGTAAAAAATGGCAGCACTACAAGAAGAATTAACGGTACTAAGAGATCTGATTTGGGGGGAGTACCTATTAATACCAGTACTAGCTTTCGTCGGTGTTTATCTCACCATTGGCCTCTTTGCCATGCCCTGGCGAAAGATTCCGTTAGCAATATGCGTTTTATGGCGGGGTCGTCAGGAAACAATAAAACAAAAAGGTGATATCAGCCCTTTTCAGGCATTGATGACAGAACTCTCAGCAACCGTTGGCACAGGAAATATTGTCGGCGTTGCAACCGCAATATATTTTGGCGGGCCTGGTGCTATATTCTGGATGTGGGTTATTGCCTTATTTGGTATGGCGACAAAATATGCTGAAGCTGTTCTCGCTGTAACTTATAGAGAGACAGATAAAAATGGTAACTACGTTGGAGGACCAATGTATTACATAAGAAATGGGTTAGGGGAAAACTGGCGATGGATGGCGGGGTTATTTTCATTTTTTGCTATGTTTGCTGCATTTGGTATCGGGAATATGGTTCAATCAAACTCAGTAGCTGATGAAATGTACTCTACATTTGAAATTCCATTTTGGGTTACTGGTTTTGTAATGTCGATATGTGTTTCACTTGTAATTATCGGCGGTGTAAAACGTATCGCAAAGGTTGCATCAAAACTCATCCCTTTTATGGCAATCGCATACGTCATCGCAGCATCAGTAATTGTTATAGTGAATTATGAAAAAATTCCAGGGGTAATAATTCTCATCATTGAAAGTGCATTTAACGGTACTGCTGCTAGCGGTGGATTTCTTGGAGCTAGTGTCTGGATGGCAATTCAAATGGGATTTGCTAGAGGCATATTTTCAAATGAAGCAGGTTTGGGAAGTGCGCCGATAGCCCATGCTGCTGCAAAAACCAATAACCCAGTAAATCAAGGTATGATTGCAATGTTAGGCGTCTTTATAGATACGATAATCATTTGTAGTCTAACAGCATTCGTTATTCTCCTGACTGGGGCTTTTGAAAGCGGTTATAAGGGAGCATCAATGACCTCACTTGCCTTTTCATTAGGGCTGCATGGTTATGGAAATTATGTTGTTAGTTTTGGTCTAATCCTCTTTGCATTTACAACCCTATTAGGTTGGAGTTACTATGGGGAAAGATGTGCTAGCTATCTATTTGGAATAAAAATAATTATTTTTTATCGTATTGTTTGGATTGCTGCCATCTTTATCGGTGCAGTTACAAAACTGGAGTTTGTATGGATATTTGCTGATATCGCAAATGGATTAATGGCGCTGCCGAATTTATTGGCATTATTGCTGTTAAGCCCACTTGTTTTTATTAAAACCCGTCAACACTTCGCGAAAAAAAATGGCTAGGAAAAATAACGAAATAATTGAGAATGTTAAAATAGCATTGCATGAAGATGTTAAGGGTGGTGATGTAACCGCAGATATAATTGATAACCACACTATCGCTGAGGCAACATTAACTTGCCGTGATAATGCAGTTTTATGCGGAATCGATTGGTTTGATGAAGTATTTCATCAAATTGACGACTCTATTGTTGTTAAATGGCAGGCTACCGATGGCGATAGTATTAAACATAATCAAGTTATATGTGTAGTAAAAGGGTCTGCCAACTCGATTTTAACGGGGGAAAGAACAGCAATAAATTTTCTTCAAACATTATCTGCGGTTTCAACTAATGTTGCTGAGTTTGTCACCCGCATTAAAAATAAAAAAACCAAGATATTAGATACTCGAAAAACACTCCCGGGATTACGCTATGCACAAAAATACGCTGTTAAGATTGGCGGCGGAACAAATCATCGTCATGGGCTTTACGACGAAATTCTTATTAAAGAAAACCATATATTGGCATTAGGCTCAATCGAAGCAACTGTAAAGAAAGCAAAAGAAAAAAAATTACCTATTACCATCGAAGTTGAGAATTTAAAACAACTACAAATTGCTTTGGAAACTGATGTCGATCGAATAATGTTAGATAATTTTTCCCCGCCAGAAATTTGCAAAGCAGTGGCATTGGCAAAAGGTAGTATTAAACTTGAAGCATCGGGAAATACGACAATAGAAAATGTGCACTTAATTGCCGGGACTGGTGTGGACTATATTTCTGTCGGGGCACTAACAAAAAACATTAAAGCAATTGATTTTTCTATGTTGGTTAACCTGGTGTACATCTCAAGATAACAATTAATATTTACAGTTTACTTTTTACTAAATTGTAAACATCCTCCTTGAATACTTCTAAGCCATCAAGTAGTGACTCAAGTTGTTGCCTACGATCATCTGCAAATTCCTTATCCTTTATTCCGCCAATATTGATATACACATTTAACGCGGCACTTCTAAGGCCAGCGTATCCAGCTAATAAAGCAACTCCCGCATCACTTATAACATTGGTATTTCCTTTTTTGGCAGCTGATTCTGACAAATCAATAACCTGTCGACAAAGTTTTGCGCAGGTTAATGGAACTTCTGTCGCCTCTTTTAGTGCGCTCTGAATACTCTCCGTACGCAGATGTTTTTCTTCGTCAGTTTCTTTAGGCATACCATAGGCGGTCATCACACGAGTGAAAACATCGACATCATCCTTTATCGCATCTGTTAATTTTGATCTTAGATCCTCAGATTCATTCAATATATTAGTAAATTCATCCTGAACATCTTCGTAGCCTTTTTTACCGATTGTAAAATTGGCAACCATGCTAATGAGGGCAGCCCCTATTGCGCCATTAACTGCAGCACCACCACCACCGCCTGGTGTTGAGGCCTTACTAGCCAATTCATCCAAAAATGTTTGAATTGTCATATCCTTAATCATTATTACCCCTTTTTTTTATTTCTGTTAAAAAGATGCTGATTATACGAGGGAATGAATCAAATGCACAATAATGGTTAAATAATTAATTGCTTAGTTGTCGTCTAATCACGCATCGGTTATCTTATGCAACCCTTGATGGAGGGCTTACTGAAACCGCCTCTGTTTTTTACTTATCAATAGCATTATTAATTACATAGGCTTTTTACAAAAAATTATATTTTAGAGGAAGAATAATGAAGAAACTGCTTTTTCAATTAGATACAGATATTCACCCTGCTGTTTTTGATACCGTTGTTGCCTATGATGGTGGTGCTGATCATGTTATTGGTCATGGTAGCGTTACTCCGGAAAATGTAACCCCGCTTGTAGAGGGTACTATTTTTACGCGAGCGCCAAAAGAAAAACAATTTACCGCTATATTTGTCGGTGGCAGTAATATGGTAGCAGGCCAAGAACTTTTTAAAGCGGTCCAGAAAAACTTTTTCGCTGATTTTCGTGTGTCAATAATGCTAGATAGTAATGGCAGTAATACCACTGCGGCAGCGGGAGTAGCAAAACTAATAACAAGTAGCGCGATCAAAGGAAAAAAAGCAGTGATACTGGCTGGTACAGGACCAGTGGGGCAACGCGCTGCTGTCATGATGGCTAAGGAAGGTGTAAGTGAAGTCGTTGTTGTCTCTCGTAAAATGAGTAGAGCTAAAGCGGCCTGCGAAGATATGAAAAATAGTTTTAATGTTGAGCTGGTCCCTGCAGAAGCAACAAATTGTGATGACAATGGAAAACTTATCGAGGATGCGCAAATTGTTTTTGCATCAGGCGCAGCGGGAATTGAGCTTATCAAGCCTGAGCATTGGGAAGATAATAGTAATATTGAATTAATTGCCGATGCAAATGCAACGCCGCCACTTGGAATAGGTGGCACCGATATGATGGATAAGGGTAATGAACGCCATGGAAAGATTGTATGGGGTGCAATTGGTTTTGGAACGTTAAAATTAGCAGTTCATAAAGCTTGCATACAAAAACTTTTTGAAAGTAACAATCAATTGCTTGATGCTGAAGAAATATTTGATATTGCAAAATCAATGGCGTAAAAAATTACTAAGATAGTAAATAGTATTACTGATAATAAATAAATTAATCTGTAATTATGAATTTGAAACTATCCTACTTTCTAAAAAAACATAGTAGATGGATTAATTTACCCCTATTTTTTTTCCATACAACCCTATTCTATTCTTGTTTGACTAATGCGACAGATCTCGAGACGGGCAGAGCTGCCTATCTTGATCGTAACTATGAGGATGCAATAAAAATTTTTAAGCCTTTAGCAAAAAAAGGTGATACTGAAGCACAGCATTACTTGGAATTAATACACAAAGCAGGATATAGAGATAAAACTAACTACAAAGATGGTAAAGCAGCGTATTTAAAAAATGATTTCAAACTTGCATTTGAAATCCTTAAACCTTTAGCGGACGAGGGTGATTCCTGGTCTCAATATATTTTAAGTCTCATGTACGAATCGGGACAGGGAGTAGAAAAAAATCAAAAAGAATCTGTCAAATGGCTGATTTTGGCAGCAGAATCAGGCGTGCCAAAAATACAATATGATCTCGGTATTAGATACTTTTATGGATATGGTATAGAACAAAATTATAACGAGGCAGCCAAATGGTGGGAGTCGTCCGCAAACGCGGGGATCGCAGATTCACAATATAATTTAGGATTAATGTATTACCGCGGAATAGGCGTATCTAAAGATAAAAATAAAGCAAGAATATTAATAGAAAAAGCTGCATCACAGGCTCATGATAAAGCACAACATAGACTAGCCATGATCTATGCCCTTGATGATGAAGATTTTCTAACAAGTTTAAGCTGGCTAAGAGAATCAGCAAAACAGAATAATACAGAGGCACAATATAATCTCGGCATATTTTATGAAAAAGGTTACGGTGTTTCAAAAGATCTCGATAAAGCAAAAGAATGGTATCAACTTGCCGCTGACCAAGGATTAGAAGTAGCAATTCAAAAAATCCAAGCGCTGGAGAAAAAAGATAATAATATAAATCCCCCCCTTGAGAATATAACAGCCGATAATTCAAAAAAAGACATTACAGAACAAATAATATTATCGGAATCGCCGGAAGATAAACTCAATCTAACAAATTGGCTACGAGAACAATCGGATGGCAAATATACATTACAACTCGCGAGTGTTGTCAAAAAGGAAGCTATTATTAATTTCATAGAAAATGGAGGTTTCGACGGTAAGATTGGTTTTATAGAAGTGATGGTTAACGGGATCACGCGTTATGCTGCAATTTATGGTTTATTCCATTCCTATGCTGATGCGGAGAGGGAAATTCCCAAACTACCTCCTGGTATCAAAACTAAGCCATGGATAAGGAAAATTGAAGTAGTAAAAAAGATACTTAAATAACAATATCATATGTACACTTACTGAATAAAATTCTATATAATTTTAAGTAGCATACTGCATTAAGATCTTGAAGAAATTAAGGAATTTTTCCTATTGAGATATATTCTTATCTTAGTATATTGTCTCCTACTGAAATTTAACGTTTAAAAACACTTTAAGTATATGATAAGAAAAATTTTAATATTATTTACGCTATTCATTGGGGTATATTCGGAATTCATATTAGCCGAACAGGTGCCCCAAAAGAAGGAGACTATGGAAGTTATCGGGACTACCCCTGCACATGGGGTTGGATTACCTGAAGAACTAATCCCATTTAATGTTCAAACCGCAACAAGTGAAGACTTAGACCGCAGTCAATCGCTTGGACTCACAGATTTCATGAATCGTAATCTTGGAAGCATCACAATAAACGATGCTCAAAATAACCCACTCCAATCGGATGTACAGTATCGTGGCTACACATTATCTCCTCTATTAGGTCTACCTCAGGGTTTAGCGGTTTATCAAAATGGCGTCCGAATTAATGAACCGTTCGGCGATTCAATGAATTGGGATTTAGTGCCTGAAGCATCAATTGGTGGTATTAATCTTATTGGTGGTGCTAACCCGGTATTTGGTCTTAACACACTGGGCGGCGCATTATCAATCACAACAAAAAATGGTTTTTCACATACAGGTAACCAATTTGAAAGTTATGGCGGCTCGTTTGAGCGAATCGTAAACACAGTAGAAAGTGGTGGGAATAATGGTAAATGGGGTTATTACATAACAGCAAACTATTTTGATGAGGATGGTTGGCGTGATGCATCTCCCTCTGATGCATACACGATTTTTAGTGCAGCGAGTTATCGGCATGGGGATACAACACTTGATATCACCCTGAATCATGCTGATACGAATTTAATCGGTAATGGTTCCTCTCCAATTGAATTACTCGCGTTGGATAGAACGGCTGTTTTTACATCCCCTGATATCACAGAAAACAAAATGACAATGATTAATTTTTCAGGGACTCAGTGGTTAAAACAAACAATACAATTGAGTAGTAATATTTTTTATAGAAAAAATAAAACAAATAGCTTTAATGGCGATGGTTCAGAATTTTCTAATAATGGTGGAGTACTTGCAGAAGATGGTGACAATATAGAAGACCAAAACGGTGCAAACATAAATACAAACAATGCGAACGGAACTACGCGCGATGCAATTAATAATATCAGCAACCGAGAGCAAGAAGGTTTTGGTGCGAATATACAAGCAACAATACTCAATGATTTGATGGGTCATGAAAACCAATTTATATTTGGTACCAGTTACCAACAAGGCTTAATTGATCACTTTGCAATCGTTGAGATTGCATCTTTAGCATGTACGTTTAGAGGGGAGAACTGTACGCTAGCCAATGCCGACCGTTCAACTGTTGGAACCAACATATTTGTACCTGAGGAAGGAACAAATATTCGCGCACATAATCGAACGTGGTCCCTCTTTGCTACGGATACCTTCTCAGTTAATGAAAAACTATCCGTTACCGCATCTGCCCGTTATAACAACACTCACATTGTTTTAGGTGACAGAACTAGTCAGTCAAACTTAACAAGCCCAGATAATCCTGCACTACTAAATGGCGAACATGATTTTGATCGTATCAATCCAGCCCTCGGATTTACTTACAATTTCAACTATAGTAATGGAATTTATGGAAGTTACAGTGAATCATCGCGTGCGCCAACACCAATTGAATTATTGTGTGCAGACGTAAATGCGCCCTGTAGTCTTCCTAATGCCTTTCTTGCTGACCCTCCCTTGGAGCAAGTGGTCACAAAAAGTTTCGAAGGTGGTCTGAGAGGGACATTAAAAAATGGAATTGCCTATACTGTAAGCGCCTATCATAGCACCAATAATGATGACATTATTTTCGGCTCAGTAGGCGGAACTACATCGAGTCGTGGTTTTTTTAGAAACGTTGGTGATACTCAACGTGTTGGAACTGAACTTGGATTATCAGGCATATTAAAAGAAAAAATAGACTGGTATTTTAACTATAGTTTTATTGAAGCTACTTTTGAGGATAATTTTAATGGAGTAAGTGCTCAACACCCAAACAGAATAGATTTAAATGGTGATGGCACCGCCAATGAAATACAGGTAGAAGCTGGTGACCGTATTCCAGGTATTCCAGAGCACTCTCTTAAAATTGGAGGGACTTATAATTTTAATAATGGTTTTACAATTGGTGTTAGTGGAATTTACAATTCCGATCAGGTTCTTCGAGGAGACGAAAGTAATCAGCTTGCAACTGTCGATGATTATTTTGTAGTAAATGTAAATTCAACATATAAAATTAACAAAAATTTTAGCTTTTTCGCAAAAATAAATAACTTGTTTGATACAGATTATGAAACGTTCGGTTTACTTGGAGAGGCTGATGAGATCTTTGCAGCTTTTGATGATGCAAGATTTCTAGGGGCAGGTGCGCCAATTGCTATATTTGTTGGGCTGAGAGCCACCTTTTAACAAAAAAAATAACTTCTATAATTTAATTGTTTGAAAAATTAACCGCCCAGCTTTATTAAGTTTCTATTCTGGTCTCGTGTCTCAAGTTCATTACTTATCGCAAAATCAATAAGAAAATCATAAACCATAGGATTCTTTTCCTGAAGATTTGTATTAATAACGAAGCATTTTGATTGATCTTCGTTATTTATATTAACAAGCGGATTGAAAGTTATTCGACCATTTTTTTTATAATCAGCAACGCTGTAATAGAGTCTTTCTGCCCAATCACTTGGACGAAATTTTTTCCCTTCCTTGGTTTGACCCATAATCAATATTTTCTCATATGACATACTTTATCTTTTCCTTTATAGTTTTAAAAAAAATCCGCATGATTTCTCATGCGGATAACTCTAAGTAGGGGGAGGTTAAATTAATTTCAATTAAATATTTTTAATATCAGTTTGATTTATATATACGAGTGGGTTAAAAATTACTCGTCCATTATTAAAATCATAAAACAAAGGTTCTTTTCCCTGGATATCATTGCATTCATTGTGTCCATTTTCATCGAGTTTTGGTTCGTTGCTTGGTAGTACATAATGGCAGCCAGTTTGAGTATCAATCCAATATGAATGCGGGCCGCGCATATAAACAACGACATTAATATCTGGCATTAAGCTAATAATTTCATTATCGACACAATCTAAATTACACGGATACGTATATGCCATCGTTCCAGTCTGAGTATTTGGTATAAACCAAAAAGTTCTTACCTTGCTTGTTGGTAATAAAGAATGGCTATTAGATGCACGGCCAGTTGATTCAGCTGCTGAAAGACCTGGGTAATGCAGTACCAGTGATAACACTAGCAGCGCCGAAAATATTTTCTTCATTAATTTCTCCTATCCGAAAATTAAAAATCTACAGTGGCGCGAATCTTATAGATTACATTTATAGTTGACAATAGCTTATTTATTGAAATATTATTTCTTATTATGAAACAATCTTATATAGGGAATAATCATGGATAAAGTTATCAGTATGCGGGTCTTCTCTGCTGTTGCTAAAAATAGGAGTTTCTCGGGCGCTGCTAGAAAACTATCTCTTTCAAAAGCAATGGTCAGTAAACATGTACAGAATCTCGAAAATTCTCTTGGGGTTCGGTTATTTAACCGTACTACCAGAAAATTGAATCTAACCGATGTTGGTAGTGCATATTACGATAAAGTAAATGCAATTCTAACTGACATCGATGAAGCTGAATCGTCAATTTCTCAACTTAATTCTGAGCCAAAAGGTAAATTAAAAATTATGGCGCAACCTTCGTTTGGTGCATTTCATTTATCTCGTGCTCTATCTTTATATCTAAAAAAATATCCAGAGGTAACAGCAAATCTTGAACTTTCTCAACGAATACCAGATCTAGTTGAAGATGATGTTGACCTTGCTTTTCATGTTGGCGAATTAAATGATTCGATGTATGTATCACGGAGAATTGCCTCTGCTCGACGAGTTATCTGTGCTTCGCCTGAATATCTGGATAAAAATGGCACACCCAAAAAACCCGAAGACTTATTAAATCATAACTGTCTAATATATATGCCTCGTAATGACATTAGTAAATGGGAATTTGCTGAAAAAGGACGTACAAAAAAGATAAAAATTTCTGGTGACATACAGTGTAATAGTGGTGATGCTCTTCGTATTGCTTCAATACAGGGCTGTGGTATTGCGCAATTACCTACTTACATGATTGGTCTAGATATTCAGGCAGGCCGACTAAAAGCATTGCTCGAAGATTACGAACCAGAGAAACAACCAATTTATGCTATCTATAACGATAGGAAGTATCTATCTGCAAAAATAAAAACATTTACTGATTTTATTTATGATCTGTATTTGCCAGAACCATATTGGAATAAATGGACTTAACGATTCTTAACTATTAATTACGAAACCTTAAATTTGAACGGTTAAGTTGATCAATCGAGGTACACCCCATTAGTTTCATGTCGCGTTCTAATTCAGTACGGTATTGATTTAATACTCTCTCCACACCCGCCTGCCCTGCCGCAGCCAAAGCATAAAGATACAAACGCCCACCCGAACATGCTTTAGCGCCCATAGATAAGGCCTTTAAGATATGGGTTCCACGCTGAATACCGCCTTCGCATATCACATCAATCTTATCGCCTACAGCATCGACAATTTCTGCAAGTTGGTCAAATGGTGCTCTTGCCCCATCTAACTGCCGACCACCATGGTTTGACACCATAATACCCGTGCACCCGATATCAACCGCTTTCTTTGCATCTTCAACACTCATAATACCTTTCAAGGCAAAATGTCCATTCCATTGTGAGCAGAGCTTTTCTGCGTCATTCCAATTTACTGATTGGTCCAACATGGTTGAAAAATATTCCCCTATCGAAATCGCTATATTTGTTCCTTCACCAACATAATCTTGTAGCTGTGGTAACTCAAATTTTGGTTTAGTTAAATAATTAATAGTCCACATGGGTTTAGATGCAAAACTAAACAAACTGGAGAGAGTTAACTTTGGGGGTGAAGTGAATCCAGTGCGCAAATCACGTTCACGGTTGCCGCCTGTGATTGTGTCCACAGTAAGAGCTAACACATCAAATTTAGCGGCTTTAGCACGCTCGATCATACTATTATTTAAACCGCGGTCCTTGTGAAAATAAAACTGGAACATCTTTGGGGTATCAATCATGGCGCCAATCTCTTCCACACTCACTGTACCTAACGAGGAAACGCCAAACATTGTTTGATATTTCTGAGCAGCTTTTGCAACCGCCCGCTCACCTTCATAATGAAATAATCGCTGCAAAGCGGTTGGCGCGCAATACAAAGGTAATTCAATTTTCCTGCCAAAAATAGTTGTAGAAAGATCTACGTTCTCAACTCCCGCCAAGACACTGGGTACTAAATCTACATCATCATAGGCTAATGTGTTACGACGATGAGTTATTTCATCATCTGCTGCACCATCAATATAGTGGAATATAGGAGAAGGTAAACGTCGTTTAGCAAGCCTTCTAAAATCTTGGAAATTGTGACAGTTTGAAAGTTTCATCATAACGAATTACATAATTTAATAGTTAATAAAAATAACTTTGTATCACGCGCTCATTATAAATAAGATAATAAACGATCACTGCCCAATAGGAAGCGTTAAGAGTGGCGCAATACCCTCCGATTTACCAGATTGCAATGAAAATAATTGCATTAATAAACTAAATGTTGTTTTGCTATCCAGGTCACTATCGTCTATGTAAAACCAGGTGTTGCGATAATTAGTTGAGATAGCAATATTACTATTATTTAACCCTGATTTAATCTTAAAAAGGTTATTCGTTAATTCAGACCAATCAAATTCGTTTCCAGATTTATCATATGTAATTGTTACCTTTCCTGAAATTTTATCTTTATCAGGTACATCAACAGAATGTGATAAATAATACATAACACCTAAAAAAGAACGGGTTGATAAAATAATACTATCATTTTTTCCCTTTACTATGCCTTTCCCATTAATAAGTTTATATTTTTTATATTTATCTAACTTTAGTTTTTTCCTTAATAGGTTAATTGTTTGATCATCATCGTTGAAAATGATTGATGTATTTTTATTATTGTCATACACAAAGTTTATAGCATTTTTGTTTTGCAATTCACGAAATAAATTTGCAATAGATTGAAATTCTTTAAAATCAGGAACATTAGTTGGTGTAGGGCCTCCTGCATTAGGTGCATTAGGAATTCCATTTATATCATCTACAGTTAATCGAAAGATTCTTTCTATGCTCCATCCTGAATTTGCAAGCAACAAAATTGTATCTACTGATATCGGTTTTAGTAATCGTTGAATAAAATCATTTCCATGTAAGGGCAAATAAGTCACGGTTGGTTGCTCAGTGAAGCTTAGTTTTCCAGTCAACCCTATGGATTCTGGGGTTTCTTGCTTTTTAAAAGTGGAGCTCAAACCTGTTTCAGTATTTAGTTTAAATTGTGATGAAACACTATTTACTTCAAGAAAGAATGGTGTATCGTGATATTTTAATCTTATAAGATTAAGCAATAACTGCTCATCGATTGTTCTTTGAATTGCTACATTATAATCATTTCCGCTAGCTTGAATTATATCAGGTCCTATTCTTGCGCAGGCCGTTATCATAATTAGTGATAATATTAAAACAGCCTGCTTAATCATTAAAATATTAAATTTCATATTCTTATTATACCCTAGATAGTAGAGGCGACGAATTATAATGTGGGGTATTAGGATGTCACAGATATGAAAAAGTAATTAATTGACGCCAGTAAGGTTTATTTTATAAGAAATATTTATCAAAATGATATTAGAAATACTACAATCATAACGTGAATAAGATTGCTATTTTTGTAGATGTGCAGAACATCTACTATACTACCCGTCAAAGCTATGGTCGCCAGTTTGATTACAAAAAACTTTGGCAGCGCATCAGTGACGAAGGAAAGATTGTTTATGCTTATGCGTATGCAATACATCGTGGTGATGACCAACAGATTAAATTCCAAGACGCCCTCAAACGTATCGGCTTTACAGTTAAATTAAAACCTTTTATTCAACGTAGCGACGGCTCCGCAAAAGGAGATTGGGATGTGGGGATTACTATTGATGTTATGAAGATAGCAAAAGACGTCGATAGCGTTATCTTGCTCT
>CAJWQR010000028.1 GCA_913045195.1 uncultured Legionellales bacterium
GAGAATTTAGCTAACAAGTGTAACGCATCTAAATATTCAGACGAGGGTAATTGGTTTAGGGCATTTATAGCTAGCTCTGATTCTTGTTTTGCAATTTCTGCTGTATAAGAAATTGCACCTGTTAAATTTATAGCATCTTTTATTAGTTCAATGTTTTCAAGCCCACCATTTGCAATTGAATCACGAATTATTTTGGCTTGATTTTTATCTCCATTCCACATCGCATATAATAATGGGAGTGTTGGGTTACCTTGAGATAAATCACTTCCAATATTTTTACCAAGCTCATTTTCAGAAGAACTATAATCAAGCACGTCATCAATTAATTGAAATGCAGTTCCAAGATGACGGCCAAATGCTGCCATTGCTTTTTCTTCATTTTTGGTTTTATTTGAGACAACTGCCCCCAATTGTGCAGCAGCCTCAAATAACCTAGCAGTTTTATTACGAATTACATTGAGATAATTATCTTCACTTATCTCTGGTTTATGACGATTTATTAATTGTTGCACTTCTCCTTCAGCAATGGTGTTAGTTGCTTCAGAAAGAATTTGCATTACATAAAGAGAGTCAACATTAACCATCATTTGAAAGGCGCGAGAGTAGACAAAGTCACCAACCAAAACACTAGCCTCATTACCCCAGCGTTGATTTGCCGTTTTATGCCCACGTCTTAGCAAAGACGCATCAACTACATCGTCGTGCAGCAAAGTTGCGGTGTGAATAAGTTCAATAATTGCTGCTAGATTGATATGTTGGTCACCTTGGTATCTGAATACTTTAGAACTTAGTAATACCAATGCGGGTCGAAGGCGTTTACCTCCAGTATTTATAATGTACTGACTGAGTTGATTAATTAGGGAAACTTCAGAAGAAAGACTTTCTTTTATTAATTTATTAACACCAATCATATCGTCCGAAATTAGATTATGTATTTGTCCAATATCGGCGATTATTGGTTTTCTTGCTGTAGCGTCTTTTTGAGTCACTTTATCGTCTGAGTTATGATATTAAAGTTTGTAGTTTCTAGAATTCAGCCAGATTACCTAGAAATATGGCGTGAATCAGTCTTATTCTTAATTAATATCCTGAATTTTAGCATTCTTAACTTGTCACCACCTGTTGAATTTCTTAGAATCTGCTCCCTTTAGAGAATTTATGAATAATTGTGGATGTTGGAGAATTATGATGTATGCAGTAATTAAGACTGGCGGTAAACAGTATAAGGTGGGAAAGGGCGATATACTGAAGGTTGAGAAGCTCGATAAGGAAGCGGGTAAAAGCATAAAGATTAACGATGTATTGATGCTTGTTGATGGCGAAAAAGTTACCGTTGGGACACCCATTCTGAAAGGAGCGCACGTGAATGCCAAAATTGAAAGTCACGGCCGAGGCCCTAAAATAAAAATCATTAAATTTCGGCGTCGCAAACATCATCGTAAGCAGATGGGGCACCGTCAAGCTTATACGGAAATTAAAATAACAAATATAGCTGAGAATTAAGTTTGGAGTATAGAAATGGCTCATAAAAAAGCAGGTGGTAGCACAAGAAATGGTCGGGATTCACAATCTAAACGTCTCGGTGTTAAGAAATATGGTGGTGAAACAGTGAAGGCAGGCAATATTATTATTCGTCAAAGAGGTACTAAATGGCATGCAGGTTTAAATGTTGGTTTGGGGCATGATCACACATTGTTTGCTATTGCAGAGGGTAAGGTTGAATTCAATCAAAGGGGCCCAAAGAATCGAACATTTGTTGATGTGGTTACGGGGTAAGTACCTTAATATATGTGATTATTAAAACCCCGCCATTGGCGGGGTTTTTTATTTCTACCTGGGTAAATTAATCAATAAAGTAGTAGGGATATTTTTTTATGAAGTTTGTTGATCAAGCAACAATAAGAGCTGAGGCCGGAAATGGTGGCGATGGTTGTCTTAGTTTTCGGCGTGAAAAATTTATCCCAAAAGGTGGCCCTGATGGCGGTGATGGTGGCGATGGAGGAAGCATATATTTAGTTGTTGATGAGGGATTAAATACATTGGTTGATTTTCGCCATGATCGTTTATTTCGTGCAAAAAATGGCCAACCAGGAATGGGGCGCGACCGCTTCGGTAAAAATGCTGATGATTTGCACATAAAAGTACCTCTGGGAACACTTGTTTATAATGAAGATACAAATGAATTGATTGGCGATTTACTAACTAAAAATGAAAAACTTTTAGTTGCTCAGGGTGGTTTTCATGGGCTAGGAAATGCAAGATTCAAAAGCAGCATTAATCGGAGCCCTAGAAAAACGACGAAAGGAACATTCGGAGAAACTCGAAATCTAAAGTTAGAACTTCAGGTCTTAGCAGATGTTGGTTTGCTTGGAATACCAAATGCTGGAAAATCAAGTTTGTTGAGAGCCGTATCTGAGGCTACACCAAAAATCGCGGATTACCCCTTTACAACAATGTATCCTAGCCTTGGAGTTGTAAGAGTAGAGAATGAAAAGAGTTTTGTTATTGCTGATATTCCTGGCTTAATAGAAGGCGCTGCTGATGGGGTAGGTTTAGGTATTGAGTTTTTAAAACATTTAGGTAGAACTAATTTATTATTACACCTTGTTGATATTTATCAGGACAAAGAAGATGTATATAAAGATATAAAAAAAATTGAAGTGGAACTAGAACGCTATGATAAGAATCTTTCAAAAAAGGAGAGATGGTTATTACTAAATAAATCTGACTTATTACCAAATGATCTCATTGATGAGCTGAAGATATATTTGCATAGTAAATTAGCTGATACGACCAAAATATTTATAATATCTGCTTTAACAGGAGCTGGATGCACAGAATTAACGTACGTAATACACAATTGGATATTAGATCGGAAAAATAAATGAATAAAGAAAGAGAGAAAATTAGAGAAACACGACGTTGGGTGATTAAGATTGGTAGCGCATTAATTACAGACAATGGATGCGGACTAAAACATAATTTGCTTGATAATTGGGTAAATCAAATTTCAGTACTTAATGATCATGGTATTGAGATAGTTATTGTATCTTCAGGCGCTGTTGCCGAGGGTTTGACTAGGTTGGGATGGGATAAGAGGCCTAATGTAGTACATAAATTACAAGCAGCAGCAGCCGTTGGCCAAATGGGTTTAATTCAAGCGTATGAGGTTTGTTTTCAAAAATACAATAAACGCACAGCACAAGTTTTATTGACTCATGATGATATTACTAATCGTACACGTTACCTTAATGCACGAACGAGTTTAAATACTTTACTTCAGCTTGGTGTTATTCCAATTGTAAATGAAAATGACACTGTGGCTACTGATGAAATCCGATTTGGAGATAATGATACTCTTGCGAGTTTAGTTGCAAATTTAATTGATGCAGAATTGCTTGTTTTATTAACAGATCAAGAAGGTCTTTATACATCTGATCCTCGTAAAAATAAATCTGCTAGGTTTATTGAGCAAGCTGAGGCTAGCGATGAATCGTTAAAAAAATATGCTGGAGATAGTAGTAATCATGGTTGTGGTGGTATGCATACAAAATTGAAAGCAGCTTCAATAGCTGCAAAATCTGATACTCAAACGGTAATAGCGTCGGGCAATGAGAAGTCAATTTTATTAAAAATTGCTGATGGTGATTTAATTGGGACTTTATTAACAACACCTAAACAAACTTTGCGTTCACGAAAGCAGTGGTTAGCAAATCAATCACATCTAAAAGGAACAATTACTCTTGATAGTGGCGCTGTAACTGCATTAATAAAAAATGGAAAAAGCTTATTACCAATTGGAGTAAAATCTGTTACTGGTGAATTTAAACGCGGCGAAATAATTTCATGTGTTGATCAAAATGGAAAAGAAATAGCGCGGGGTTTGTCTAATTATAACTCTGTCCAGGCCGCATTAATCATTGGTAAATCTAGTAGAGAAATTCAGGAATTACTTGATTGCGCAGAAGAAGATGAAATTATCCATAGAGATAATATGATTATGATTTAAAGCTAATAAAGTATTGCTGAGTAATTATTTCTGAATTTATAATACGTATTTAAAATTTAGAGTGATTTTACGTGATTATTTAAACGAGACTTATGTCTTGCAGCCTTATTTTTATGAATAATTCCTTTTGAAACCATTGAATCAATTACAGGCACAGCTGCTTGAAAAGCATCTTGAGCTGCTTTTTTGTCTTTTACTTCAATAGCATTAGTAACTTTCTTTATATGAGTCCGCAACATAGAACGCTGGCTTGCGCTATGAAGGCGTATTTTCTCAGATTGGCGCGCACGTTTTTTTGCTGATGCTATATTTGCCACTTTGTTACTCCTAATTTATTCTTTTAAAGGCGCGACATCATGCTGATATTAGGTCAATTTGTCAATCCTTTAGTTGACGTATGTTATGCTATTTATATTACAATTTAATGGGTTAACGACATAAAATACATAATACATTGCATAGTCTATACGATTATTTAAAAGGCAATTTAAATGAGTTTTAAATTATTGAGATCAACAATCATTATTAGTGCCATGACTACAATTTCACGTGTTTTTGGCCTTATCCGAGATATTGTAATTGGCACTGTGTTTGGTCCAGGATTGAGCGTTGATGTATTTATCGTTTCTTTCAAAATACCTAATTTTTTACGTCGATTATTCGCCGAAGGTGGATTCTCACAGGCATTTGTACCTGTACTTTCAGAATATAAAGAACGACGCAAAGAAGAAGAAGTGCAAAAATTAATAGATCAAACATCTGCAACGCTAGGATTGATTTTATTTGTTGTTACGGTAATTGGAGTACTAATAAGCCCGATCCTTATTATGATCTTTGCACCCGGATTTTTAGGTGATGCAAGTAAAAGTAATTTAGCAAGCGAATTACTAAAAATTACTTTTCCATATATATTTTTTATATCATTAACTGCGTTTGCTGGAAGCATACTTAATACCTATAAGCATTTTGCAATACCTGCTTTTACGCCAGTTTTGTTAAATATTTCCTTAATTGTTTGTGCTATATGGTTAGCGCCATTTATGGAAACACCCATAAAAGCATTAGCATGGGCTGTACTTATTGCTGGATTTGTTCAATTACTTTTTCAGGCTCCTTTTCTATTAAAAATTAGAAAGTTTCCTCGACCTTCATTAAAGTCTGATCAAGATGGGGTTAGACGTATTATGAAGTTAATGATACCAATACTATTTGCGGCTTCTATTGTTCAAATAAATCTATTAATAGATACATTTATTGCTTCCTTTTTAGCTACAGGTAGCATTTCTTGGTTATATTTTTCTGATCGTCTTGTTGAATTTCCATTAGGTGTATTTGGTATTGCACTTGCTACTGCGGTGCTTCCTAATCTTTCCGAGAAGCATGCTCGAGGATCAAGTGAAAAATTTTCTGATACATTAGATTGGTCAATGCGTTGTATTTTATTAATTACATTACCAGCAGCTATTGGTTTGATCTTTATGGCGATGCCTATACTCACAACTTTATTTCATTACAAGGCATTTAACTCATTAGATGTTTTAATGACAGGTCATAGTCTAAGAGCTTACGCTATAGGCTTACCAGCATTTGTATTAATTAAGGTTTTATCTGCAGGCTACTTTTCTCGCCAAGATACAAAAACACCAGTAACAATAGGATTGGTTGCTGTAGTTGCGAATATTGTATTAAATTTATTATTTGTTTGGGTACTTTTTATTCTTCATCCTGAGTATGCTCATGTTGGTCTAGCTTTGGCAACATCATTTTCTGCTTGGTTACAGGCTTTTTTATTGTTTCGAAAATTAAAAAAGATAAAGGTATATCAATCTAGAAAAAAATGGTCTTATTTTATTGCAAAGATTTTACTTGCACTGGTTGTTATGATAGGAATTATTATGTTTGGAGTTGACCATGTTTTTGTTTGGATAGGTTGGGATGTTTTTGATCGCGTATTAAACCTAATATTATGGGTTTCAGTAAGCATGCTGAGTTATTTTTCTGTTTTATGGTTGATTGGATTACGTTTACATAATATTACAAGTCCAGAATGAACCATATAATTTATCGTTTTTCTATTCGCTGATGGAATTTATTCACGGATTAGCTAATCTACGCAGGCAACGTAAAGAGTGTGCTACAACAATTGGTAATTTTGATGGTATCCATTTAGGGCATCAGCATGTTTTAGAACAATTAATGAAAATTACCAAGCAGTCTAATTTAATTTCAACAGTCTTAATATTTGAACCTCAACCAATGGAATATTTTAATCTCGAAGCAGCACCATCACGATTAACTCGTTTGCGTGAAAAATTACAACAATTTTCACGTTATAATATTGATCGTGTTGTATGTTTAAAATTTAATAAAAAATTGGCTAATTTTTCAGCATCTGAATTTGTTGATAATATTTTGCTCGATGGTTTAGCCGCTCGGAGAATAATTGTTGGAGATGATTTCCGTTTTGCAAAAAATCGTGAAGGAGACTATCAATATCTATCAAAAATTTCTAAACAAAATAATTTTGAAGTCTTTATGACAGATCCATATATTGTAGATGGTGAACGCGTTAGTAGCACACTAATTCGTGATGCGCTAGCTAGAGGTGAAATAACAACAGCAAATCGTTATCTTGGAAGACCATATACTATTAGCGGAAGAGTTACTCACGGTGATAAACGTGGAAAAAAGATCGGTTTTCCAACTATTAATATAGAATTACATAGATATCGGTCACCAATTGCTGGTATTTATTCTGGTTATATTCATGGTGTCGATAACAGAGTGTTTGATGCGGTAATTTATATTGGCTCAAAACCAGTTTATCAGGGGAAGCGAGTTGTTTTAGAGGCGCATATACTTGATTTCAATAGTGAATTGTATGGGCATCATATACAGGTCGAATTAATTAGTAAGTTGCGTGATGATCAACACATTACTAGTGAAAAAGAATTAATTAAACAGATTAAGAGAGATATTGAAGAAACAAGACTTTGTTTAAAAAAAATAGAAGTAACGAATCAATGATATATTTAATTAAATAATGAAAAACTATAAAGAAACATTAAATTTACCGAACACAGCTTTCCCAATGAAAGCTAATCTCGCGCAACGTGAACCAGAGATATTAGATTTTTGGGAAGAAAATAATTTGTATCAGAAGATTAGAAAAAAAAACAATAATAATAAAAATTTTATCTTGCATGATGGACCGCCATACGCGAATGGTGATATTCATATAGGTCATGCGGTTAATAAGATTCTCAAAGATATAATTATAAAGTCAAAAGGATTTAGCGGGCTAAATGCTCCTTATGTTCCTGGTTGGGACTGTCATGGATTACCGATTGAATTACAAGTCGAAAAGAAAATTGGTAAAGCCGGTATAAAAGTTGAACCTAAAGTATTTCGCGATGCATGTCGTGAATTCGCATCGAAGCAAGTGGATAAACAGAGGATTGATTTTAAGCGACTCGGAGTACTAGGCGACTGGGAAAACCCATATCTCACAATGGACTATAGTACAGAGGCTAATATTATTAGAGCACTCGGTAAAATTATTAACACAGGACATTTACATCAGGGAGTTAAACCTGTTCATTGGTGTATTGATTGTTGTTCTGCGTTAGCGGAAGCAGAAGTGGAATATAATGACAAACAATCACCAGCAATTGATGTACGGTTTCCTTTGGTTGAATGTAGTAATTTTTTAAAACAATTTAATATAGAAAAAAATATTAATTCTGTTTCAATTGTTGTTTGGACAACAACACCTTGGACATTACCAGCAAATCAGGCGGTTGCCTTACACCCAGAAAATTATTATGCATTAGTTCAGGTTAGTAATGAAATATTAATAATAGCCAATGAACTATATGAAACCGTTTTATCGCGTTGTGGATTTACAGATTACAAAGTTTTATCTAAATACTCCGGTTCTGACTTTGAAGGTTTAAAACTTAAGCATCCTTTTTATGATCGTACTATTTCTATTGTACTAGGCGATCATGTCACTCTTGAAACAGGCACAGGCGCTGTACATATTGCCCCAGGACATGGCCAAGACGATTATATAGTTGGACAGCGTTATAATTTAGTTATTGATAATCCTGTTGCTGATAATGGATGTTTTGTGACTGGTACAGAGTTATTTGCTGGTGAACATGTATTTAAAGCAAATAATTCAGTGATATCAATTTTAGAAAAGAATAAAAACTTGCTGAAACAAGAAACTATACAACATAGTTACCCACACTGTTGGCGCCATAAAACACCAATTATTTTTCGCGCTACCCCACAATGGTTTATTAGTATGGATAGTAATGGATTAAGAAATCAGGCGTTAGATGCAATTAAAAAAGTTGATTGGCAACCATCATGGGGCAAAGAAAGAATCTTTGGAATGATTGAGAATCGTCCTGATTGGTGTATTTCGCGACAACGTACCTGGGGTGTGCCAATTCCTGTTTTTATACACCGAGAAACTCAAGAATTACATCCTGAAACATCTAAAATTATTAAAAAAGTCGCTGAATTGGTTGAGCAGAAGGGGATTAATGCTTGGTTTGACTTAGATTCAGCTGAGATACTTAATGATGATTCAAAGGATTATATTAAGGTTATGGATACACTCGATGTTTGGTTCGATTCGGGTGTTACTCATGATGCAGTACTACATAACGATAAACGTTTAGACTATCCAGCTGATCTTTATTTAGAAGGCTCTGATCAACATCGCGGCTGGTTTCAATCAGCACTTTTAACCTCATTAGCAATAACCAAAAATGAGAAACCCTATCGTAGTGTAGTAACCCATGGTTTTACTGTTGATGCAAATGGTTTGAAAATGTCAAAGTCGAAGGGAAATGTTATTGCTCCACAAAAAATTATGAATGTTTATGGCGCAGATATTTTACGTTTATGGGTTGCAGCAACAGATTATCGGGCTGAAATGAATGTTTCCGATGAAATATTAAAAAGAGTAGCTGATGCTTATCGGCGTATTCGCAATACTTCACGTTATCTTTTATCAAATTTAAATGATTTTGACCCAAAGGAAAATAGTATTGATTTCTCAGATATGCTGGATTTAGATAAATGGATTATTGAACATGCTTTATCTTTACAAAAAGAAATAATTACCGCCTATGATAATTTTGAATTTCATTTAATTTATCAGTTGTTGCACCAATTCTGTGTTGTGGAGATGGGCGGATTTTATCTTGACATAATTAAAGATAGACAATACACAACAAGCAAAGATAGTTTAATCAGACGTTCAGGACAGACAGCTATGTACCATCTAGTGCAAATGTTAGTTAGATGGTTAGCACCCGTTATTAGTTACACTGCTGATGAAATATGGAAATATATTCCGGGCGATAAAGATATTTCAGTTTTTCTAGAAGATTGGTATGAAATAGAAGCAGAAGATATAAATTCAAAATCTAGAAAATTTCGTTGGGAAAAAATTATTTTAGTCCGCGATGAGGTTAACAAACAACTTGAGAAATTGCGTAGTGATGGCACGATTGGCTCATCGCTAGATGCGGAAGTTAATATTTATTGTAATGAAGAGTTCTTTAATGAGCTTAATTTTATTAAAGATGAGTTAAGGTTTGTTTTAATTTGTTCAAGCACGAATATCTATCCATTAGAAAAACGTAATAATGACGCAATTCAATCCGATATCTCTGATTTATTTATTTATGCAAAACCCTATGCATATGAAAAATGTGTACGTTGTTGGCATAGGCATGAGAGCATCGGAAAGAATGATATGCATAAGGAATTATGCTCACGTTGTATTAGCAATATTTCTCAAAATGGAGAAATTAGGTTATATGCTTGATATAAGGGTGTTCTATGTTTAGATGGTTAGTATTATCGATTGTAATTATTGTTTTAGACCAAGTGACAAAATTTTATGCAGTACAATCTTTGGTATTGCATGAACCAAAATATATCTATGATGGATTCAATCTGACTTTAATGTATAACTCAGGCGCAGCATTTAGTTTTTTAAGTGATGCTGGCGGTTGGCAGCGTTGGTTTTTTATAGGCGCTTCATCTTTTATTAGTATAGTAATTGTTGTATGGATGTACAATTCTCTAGCAAAAGGTCGATGGCTGTTATTTTCATTAGCTTTTATACTTGGTGGCGCATTAGGGAATTTATGGGATAGGCTTACATTAGGATATGTTATAGATTTCATTGAGGTTTATTATAAAGGTTTGTATTGGCCAGCATTTAACGTAGCTGATTCAGCAATTACAATTGGCGCAATTATGTTAGTTTTAGATACTTTATTTACTGATCGGACTACGGCTACACTATAATATATTTAGTCTTTATTAAACTTTTATATAATGAATTTAATATTTATTTATAGGCAGAATTAAATGCAAATATTACTTGCAAACCCACGGGGATTTTGTGCGGGTGTTGACCGAGCAATTGAAATTGTTGAAAGAGCTTTAGAACTATTTGGAGCGCCCGTATATGTCCGTCACGAAGTTGTACATAATAAATATGTAGTTAATTCACTTCGGGATAAGGGGGCTATATTTGTTGAGGAACTCGATGAAGTGCCTGATGATTCAACAGTTATTTTTAGTGCACACGGAGTATCAAAAGCAGTTCGCGATGTTGCTAAACGTCGTGGATTAAGGGTATTTGATGCGATATGCCCGCTCGTTACTAAAGTCCATATGGAAGTAGGTAAGTACCAAGATGAAGAGAGGGAATGTATTTTAATCGGACATGAAGGTCACCCTGAAGTTGAAGGAACGGTTGGTCAGTATCAACCAAAAAGCGGTGAGGGCGGAATGTATATTGTTGAATCAGTTGAAGATGTAATGAAGTTAGAAGTTAAAAAACCAAATTTTTTAGCCTTTGTAACTCAAACAACATTATCTATGGATGATACGTCTGAGGTTATTAATGCATTGAGAAAGCGTTTTCCAAACATTGATGGCCCGAAAAAGAAAGATATATGTTATGCGACACAAAATAGGCAGGATGCCGTAAAAAAATTAGCGCGGCAGTGTGATTTAATTCTAGTTGTTGGCTCCCCTAATAGTTCTAATTCATCACGATTAATGGAGATCTCACAAAAAGCAGGTGTACCAGCTTACCTCATCGATGATGCAACAGAAATTAAAGACAAGTGGTTAAATGAAAAAGAAAATATTGGACTAACAGCTGGCGCTTCTGCACCAGAGATTCTTGTGGAAGAAGTAATAACTAAATTGGAAAAATTAGGCGCTTCTATTATTAAAGAATCTCCTGGAATTGAAGAAAATGTCGTTTTTTCTCTGCCAAGAGAATTAATGAGTCAAATTAAGAGAACAGTACAGTAATTTTTTATAGTAATCATTTAGTATTAAAAATATTTTTCGTAGCAATGGGCTTGATTTATATCAAGAAAAGAAATCTCATCTACAATTACAATCCAGTACTTCTATGAAATACGATTATATTGTCATTGGCGGCGGAATTATTGGCATGACAACAGCACGAGAAATTGCAACTCGAGGAGCAAGCGTCGCAATACTGGACCGTCAGAAATTTGGGAATGAAGCATCTAGGGCAGCCGGCGGGATTTTATCTTCTATGCGACCTTGGAATGAAAATTCTGATTCTACATTTCTTTCTGAGAAAGCAAAAATACTTTACCCAAATTTTATTCTTAATCTACACGAAGAAACTGACATTGATGCTGAATTAATTAAATCCGGTCTAATAATTATTAACAAAGAACATTCTGAAAAAACCAAAAAGTGGTCTAATAAAAATAAAATTACATTAATAGATAAGATAAATAAAAATTATCCTGAAATAAATATTCCAGATTATTCTATTTTGCTTCCAGAAATATATCAAGTCAGACCACCTTTACTATTAAATGCATTATATAAAAGCCTAAAAATTCTCTCGGTTGACCTATTTGAAAATTCTAGAATTTCACATATCGAAGTTAAGAATAATAAATTTGAATACGTAAAATTAAATAATGATAAAAAATTACATGCCCATAATCTCATAATTACAACAGGAGCATGGAGCGACTTATTTCTGAAGAATATAAATACTACCGTTAATATAAAACCAATACGCGGCCAAATAGTTTGTGTACAAACAAATAATAATACTATAGATAAAATTATTTTGGATGGTCGGCATTATTTAATTCCAAGATTGGATGGTCAAATACTGATTGGTAGCACAATGGAGGATGTTGGTTTTATTAATAACACAACTGAAATAGTTAAACAGGAATTGTTGGATTGGGCATATTCTGTTGCTCCTCAATTAGTAGACGAAAAACTTATAGGACACTGGGCAGGTTTACGTCCCGCAATTGATGATGGCAAACCTGTTATTGGTATAATTCCAAATTTCAAGAATATTTACATCAATGCGGGTCATTTTCGGAAAGGAATACTACAAGCCCCGGCTTCAGCTAAATTACTGACCGATCATTTATTCAAGAAAGCATCCTTCATAGATATTGCTAAATTCACTCTTGAAAATAGAAAAAATATAACAGAACCTGCTTAATAAACGATAATCACTCTTATTTTGACTCCACTTTATTGCGAGCATCTAATATAATGAGTCAATGGATCAGGTATTGGATAATGTAAATAATATGAATATGAGCGGTAAATCAGTTCACAAAGTCCTATGCACTCTAAATATCAAACCAACAAATCAAAGAATTAAGATTGCTAAATTTATTCTAGTCAAGGACCAGCATCTTTCTGCGGAGGATATTTTTTCGTCACTTAATAATAATAAGTGCGGTATTTCTCGAGCAACTGTTTACAATACTTTGAATCTATTTGCCGATAAAGGACTTGTTCGACGCGTTATTATTGATTCTTCCAAAATTTACTATGATTCTAAAACAACACCACACTCTCATTACTATAATGTAGATACTGGTGAAATTTCAGATTTTGAATTTAATAATGCACAGATAAGCTCATTACCCACATTACCTAAAGATACAGTCCAGGAAGGTATTGATATTGTTGTTCGTGTTAAAAATTCAAAATAATAGTTAATTAAATAATAATAAATATAAAAATATGAGGTTATCATGAAATTAGAAACAATAGCTGTTCATGGTGGTTATTCCCCAGAACCAACAACTAAGGCAGTTGCCGTCCCAATTTATCAAACAACATCATATGCTTTTGATAGTACTCAACATGGAGCTGATTTATTTGATCTGAAAGTAGAGGGAAATATATACACGCGTATTATGAATCCAACGACGGCGGTATTAGAACAACGTGTAGCAGAAATGGAAGGTGGTATTGCAGCATTAGGATTGTCTTCAGGTATGGCGGCAATTAATTACGCGATCCAAACTATTGCTGAATCTGGAGATAATATTATATCAACAAGTAGTTTGTATGGCGGGACATATAATCTATTTGCCCATACCTTTCCTCAAATGGGAATAGAGGTACGTTTCATCGATGCACCAAATTATGAAGAAATAACGAAATTAGTGGATGACAAAACAAAGGCTGTTTTTTGTGAGTCTATTGGTAATCCTGCCGGTAATGTGGCAGATCTTGGTAAGATTTCTGAGTTAGCGCATAGTAAGGGTATACCTGTTATTGTTGATAATACAGTACCAACACCCTACTTATGCCGACCCTTCGAACATGGCTGCGATATTGTGGTTCATTCATTAACAAAATATATGGGTGGTCATGGTAGTAATATAGGTGGTGTTCTTGTTGATTCTGGTAATTTTCCTTGGGCCGAACATAAAAGTCGTTTTAATAGATTAAATGAACCAGACCCATCGTATCATGGTGTTGTTTATACAGAAGCTTTAGGACCAGCAGCCTATATTGGGCGGGCAAGAGTTGTTCCCTTAAGAAATACTGGTTCGGCAATATCACCGATGAATAGTTTTATGATTCTTCAAGGGATTGAAACATTAGCCGTGAGAATGGACCGCCATTGTGAAAATGCACTTGAGGTTGCCAATTATCTCACGAAACATAACAAAGTCGATTGGGTTAGATATGCTGGACTTTCTAATCATCAAGATAATCAATTACTAAAAAAATATTGCGATGATAAAGCTGCTGGTATATTAAGTTTTGGTATTAAGGGTGGTGTAAAAGCAGGCACAAAATTTATTGACGCGCTCGAGTTAATTACACGTCTTGTCAATATAGGAGATGCAAAATCACTAGCATGTCATCCGGCAACCACAACACACCGACAACTTTCTCCTGAGGAACTCGCAAAAGCGGGCGTATCTGATGATCTTGTCAGGTTGTCTGTTGGTATTGAGCATATCGATGATTTGTTAAGCGATATTGAACAGGCGCTAGCAAAAGCATAATTTTTTGGAGCTCTCTACTTAAATCGCACTCATAGATGCATGCGATTATTTTTCGTAATTATTTTTTTAACATCATCTTTATCTTGTTCTCAATCTGACGACCCAAAGTTATTTTTTGATAAGGGCCAGTATGAAAAGGCATATGCTTTATGGCAGCCGCTAGCTAATAATGGTGATTTAGTTGCTCAAAACTATATTGGTATTCATTATTATCTTGGGTTAGGTATCGAAAGAAATTTAGGATTGGCTAATAAATGGTTTAAAAGAGCTGCATTAGGAGGATTTTCTGATGCTCAATACAATCTCGGCATTATGTATGAGAATGGAGAGCACATAAAACAGGATTTTATTATTGCATCAATGTGGTTTTATGTGGCATCTAAAAATGGCAGTAGCAACGCTAAAAAAAGAATTGAAGGGCTATTAAATGACGATAAGTTATTTCCTAATCAATATAATCACGCAAAGAATCTAGCAAAAAAATATTTAAATATAGAGAACTAAAATTAGTTTTTATCCTTTTTGACTGAAGTTAAAGTTGCTAATTCTCTCTGACGCGAATCTGAAATTTCAACAATTGGTTTGAATAATTTTTACCAAGCACTACACCTGTATTAGATAATATATTTTTTGGTGCAACCCAAGGGCTAAAAAGATATTTTTCGGGGTGGTCAGGCTTAATTCAGAGACATACCATCACTTCGTTTTTTTTGACAAAACATTGACAACTGATAGTCTTAATTTTAATTGTATATAGACAATTGGGTATTATCTCAAACTGTCTTAATATTAGATGTAAAAAATATTTTAAAACTATAATAAAACCAAATAAAATCAATAGTATAAACATATATTTTAACTGTTTGCTGTAATATTAAAGGAAGGGGAGGCGCTCCGTGTCTAAATCAGGTGTCAGTGCTACAAAAACTAAAGAGTATTTTAATCGTTATATGGAAGGTGTTGAGAAACGCAATTCAGGCGAATCAGAGTTTGTTCAGGCTGTCTATGAGGTTGCATCAACAATATTCCCTTATATTGCTGATAAACCAATTTATCATGAAATGCAGATTCTAGAACGTATGGCAGAGCCCGAGCGCATAATTTCGTTCCGCGTACCATGGTCGGATGATGATGGAAATATTAGAACTAATCGCGGTTGGCGAGTTCAATTTAATAGTGCAATTGGGCCATATAAAGGAGGTTTGCGTTTTCACCCGTCCGTCAATCAAAGTATTCTTAAATTTTTAGGATTTGAGCAGACTTTTAAAAATAGTTTGACTGGATTACCAATGGGCGGTGGTAAAGGAGGGTCAAATTTTAATCCGAAGGGGAAATCAGAACTTGAGGTAATGCGTTTTTGCCAGAGTTTCGTAACAGAACTTTATCGACATGTTGGACCAGATACAGATGTTCCGGCAGGTGATATTGGTGTAGGCGGGCGTGAAATAGGTTTCATGTTTGGTCAATACAAACGTATTACCAATCAGTTTGTTGGCATACTGACGGGCAAAGGATTATCTTTTGGCGGATCAAAAATGCGTACTGAGGCGACTGGTTATGGTGCGATATTTTTTGTTCAGAATATGTTGCAACAAATAAAAGAAGATGTAGAGGGAAAGACAGTACTTATTTCTGGTTCTGGAAATGTAGCTACACATGCCGCAGAAAAAGTTTTGCAGTTAGGCGGTAAACCGTTAACTCTTTCTGATTCTGGTGGCTTTATTGAGTGTTCTGATGGTTTGACTCAAGAACAAATTGATTGGATTAAAGAATTAAAAGATGTCAGGCGAGGACGTATTTCAGAGGCCGCCGATGAATTTAAAAATATTGTTTTTCATGAGGGTAAACGCCCATGGGGTGTTACTGCTGATATAGCTGTACCATCTGCAACACAAAATGAAGTGAATGGAGAAGACGCCGCGACGATGATAAAAAATGGTGTCAAACTTGTTGCAGAAGCTGCCAATATGCCATGTGAACAAGCGGCAGTAGATGCATTTGTCGATGCGGGAGTGAGCTTTGGTCCTGCAAAAGCAGTAAATGCAGGTGGTGTTGGTGTGTCGGGTCTTGAAATGAGTCAGAACAGCGCTCGCATTGCATGGGATGAATCACAGTTGGCCGATATGCTTCAATCAATGATGAAAAGCATACATGATAGTTGTGTTGAGTACGGGGAAGAGTCCGGAGGTAAAGTTAATTATCTTCAGGGTGCAAACGTTGCTGGTTTTGTAAAAGTTGCCGAAGCTATGCTTTCATATGGCCATGTTTAATTTTTGTAAAAGCTAACCAGTATTTTTTTAACATTAACAGGGTGAATAACAAAAAAATAAAAATAAAATTTTTGGAGGTAGATTGTGAAAGCATCTGACTTGTTTGTGCGTTGTTTAGAGGCTGAAGGCGTTGAAAAGATCTTTGGTGTCCCTGGAGAAGAGAATGCTGATTTCATGATTTCATTAATGGACAGTCCCATTGAATTTGTATT
>CAJWQR010000029.1 GCA_913045195.1 uncultured Legionellales bacterium
ATGCTGAATGTACTGCTCTTCCACTTTCCAATGAAATTTCTCTTTCTGCTGATTCCCCGCCCATTAACACAGCAACTTTTCCAAAACGTGATGCTTCGTAATTAATTGGGGTAAACATTATTAGCCTCCTTATTACCTTCACCAATAATTCTCACCTCAGGAATTAATTTAATAGTATATTTTTCATACACACATGCTTGAATAAACTCTATTAACTGCTCTATATCTAATGATGTTGCATTACCAGTATTGATAATAAAGTTACTATGTTTATCTGAGATAACAGCTCCGCCAACTTTCTTGCCTTTGAGTCCACATAACTCGATCAATTTTGCAGCATACTGATTAGTAGGATTTCTAAATACTGAACCGCAACTCAACTTTCCGAGAGGTTGGCCATCAGCGCGCTTGCTTAGCATTTTTTTTATACGATCACTTACAACAGTTCGAGTTGAAATTTCTAATTTCATTTTACAAGCAATAAACCATTCATTTTCTGGAATAGAAACACTGCGATAATTAATGTCAAACTTATTTTTTTCAAAAATTTCACGTTTACCTTTTCGATTTATTGTTTCAACCTCTTTTATGTAAGACCAAATTTCACCACCATACGCCCCAGCATTCATTGCAAGAGCGCCGCCAATTGTTCCCGGAATTCCCGCTAAGAATTCAATTCCTTCTAATCCATGCTTTGCAGAAAAATGTGCCGCCTTTGCGCATGAAACTCCTGCCCCTATAAATATTTCTGTTTCATTAATTTTCTTCAGTTCATTAAGTAGCCCAACCACAGATACAACAACACCAGAAACACCTCCATCACGTACTAATAAATTGCTTCCCAAGCCTATCCAAGTTATTGGGGTACTTGCTGGTAATTTAGATATAAACTTTGCCAAATCATTTATATCTGATGCAATATAATAATAATCAGCGTTACCTCCTGTTTTCCAAGATGTATGACGTGACATGGGTTCTTGTGTTCGTAATTCACCTTGTAAGCCCATAGTGTCTAGATCTAAAAACATTTTCTTATTTAAAATTGCCTGCTTTAATTGTGTTTTTTTTATGCTCAACAAACTAATTTCCCTTAATGAATAGTTTCTGAAAAATTCTTATACAGTCGTGCAGATAAAGAACCAATATCACCCGCGCCTAGTGTTAAAAGTAGATCATTTTCCTTTACAACATCGGGAAGTACTTCGAAAATTGTTTCTTTATTTTCCAAAAATATAGGATCAACTTTTCCTCTTAGTCTAATTGCGCGACATAATGAACGGCCATCAGAACCTGGAATGGGTTCCTCGCCCGCTGGATAAACATCAAAAACTATTAACCTGTCTGTCTGTGATAGAATCTCGGTAAAGTCTTCGAATAAATCACGCATACGTGTATATCGGTGTGGTTGATATATAACAACTAAACGTCGCGCAGGCCAACCAGATCTTATAGCCTCAAAAGTTGACCTTATTTCTGTTGGGTGATGAGCATAATCATCAATTAGTGTTAGATTGAACTTATTGATCATAATTTCTCCCCGCATATGGGAGCGGCGAGATATTCCCTGAAAACTACGCAAAGCCTGAATGATATCATCATCATTTACTCCTAATTCATGTGCTAGTGCTATTGATGCTAATGCATTTAATACGTTATGTTTCCCAGGAAGGTTTAGCTCTATTTCCAGCCAATCTTTTTTTTCTTTAGAAGATACTTTGAACCACGTTTTTGTTGTTTCTTGATTTATAATTTGAGCGTTATAGTCAGCATCAAAATCAACTCCATAGGTAACTATTGGTTTAGTAACTTCGGGTAATACTTTCCTAACACCTTCATCATCAATGCATAAAACCGCTAACCCATAGAATGGTAATTGGTATAAGAATTCCACAAAATTATGTCGTAGTAATGAAAAATCACCAGAGTAATTTTCGAGGTGATCAGCATCGATATTTGTTATAACGGCGATAATTGGATGTAGATGTAAAAATGACGCATCGCTCTCATCGGCTTCAGCAATAATATATTTTCCTTTGCCAAGGTGTGCATGTGACCCAGAGCTATTCAATAACCCCCCAATAACATATGTTGGGTCAAATCCGCCTTCTGCTAGTACACTCGTAACTAAACTAGTTGTTGTTGTTTTGCCGTGCGTTCCCGCTATAGCGATACCCTGACTAAAACGCATAAGTTCTGCTAACATTTCAGCGCGACGAACGATGGGTATTCTGTTTTTTCGTGCAGCGACTAATTCTTCATTATCTTCATTAATTGCACTGGTACGCACAACGACATCAGCATCACTTATATTATTGGTATTATGTCCAATTGATATCTCTATTCCTAAAGATTGCAATCTTTTGGTTATTGAGGTTTCCTTAATATCTGAGCCGCTAACTTCGTAACCTAAAGTTTTTAATACCTCGGCTATTCCTCCCATACCAGCACCACCAACACCGATAAAATGGATATGCTTTACTCTCCCCATAATGTGAGGAGAAGAATGCGTTCCCATATCATGCATAAGATGCCTCCACACAAAGTTTCACAACATTATTAGTTGCATCTGGTTTTGATAATTTTCTTGCTTTCATCGCCATTTGTATTAGTAATTCTGGAGTATTAAAAAATTCTAATAAAATCTTCTTTAGTATATCGGCGCTTAATTGGTCTTCTTCAATAAGAACTGCGGCTCCATTATTTGAAAGATATTGTGCATTTTTCATTTGATGATTATCAACAGCGAAAGGAAAAGGGACAAGTATAGAAGCTATACCACAAGCTGCTAATTCTGATAGTGTTGAAGCACCGGCTCGACAAATTACAATATCAGCCCACATGTAAGCACCAACCATATCATCAATGAAAGGGAGAACGTTTGCATCAACATTATATTTTTTATATATTTCTCGAGTATTTGAATAATTTTTTTCACCGCATTGATGTTTTATTTTCAGAATGTAGTCACTATTAAAATCGTGAATCACTACAGGCATTATTTTATTAAGTTTTTCCGCGCCAAGACTCCCACCAAGTACTAACACCTTTAATAATGTAGGTTCGCGATTTGTATATCGTTTTTTTGGATCAGGTATATTTTTAATGTCTTCACGTATAGGATTACCCGTTTCGATAAGTTTTTTTGATTTTTTAAATACCTCAGGAAAAGCTGTCATTATTGAAACAGCGAATGGAGTAAGCAATCGATTAGTTAAACCTGCTATAGCGTTTTGTTCGTGTATTAAAAGCGGAATTCTCATTAACCATGCGGCAATCCCGCCTGGCCCGCTTGCAAATCCTCCCATTCCTAATACAACTACTGGACGAATTTTAATCATAATGACCAGCGCCTGAAACAGTGCGACTATAAGTAAAAAAGGTGCTAACAATAAACGGGGGTAACCCTTACCTCGAATACCCACAACACTAATTTTTAGTAAAGGGTAGCCATGTTTTGGAACAATATTTTTTTCCAAACCATAATGAGTTCCTAACCAGAATAATTTAAACCCTTTTAATTTTAAATTTTCCGCAACAGCTAACGCAGGATATACATGTCCGCCTGTTCCGCCTGCCATGATAAGAATGTTTTTATGTCTCATAAGCAGGTGTCAATTTTCTATTATTGGGTTTTACATTCTGTCTATTCTCGTACTCAATTCGTAAAAGTACGCCAAATAGTATGCAATACACGATCATGCTATTACCGCCATAACTAATAAATGGTAACGTTAGCCCCTTTGTTGGTAGCACCCCCATATTTACACCGATATTAATGTAGGCTTGTAAGCCAATAATTAATCCAATGCCATAGGCTAAGTAAGCAGAGAAATACTTTTTAGTATTTTCTGCAATTTTACCGATCATAAATGCGCGCCAAACAATAAATAAATACAAAAAAATAATTGAAATAGTTCCGATAAGTCCCAACTCCTCAGCTATAACTGAAAAAATAAAATCCGTGTGGCGTTCTGGTAAATAAAAAAGTTTTTGTATGCCTCCTCCTAATCCGACACCAGCCCAATCGCCACGACCAAAAGCAATCAAAGCTTGTGTTAATTGATAACCATTTTCATATCGGTCTTGCCATGGGTCGCGGAAACTCATTAGGCGCTGCATACGATAAGGAGAAAGAATAATAAGGCAGGCTAACGCAACAATAAAAGTCGGAAGCCAAATAAAAAATCGTCCTAATGGTGCGCCAGCTAGAAAGAGCATGCCAAGTGTGGTGACGCATAATACGACGCATGATCCATAATCCGGCTGCTTCAATAATAATATTGAAATAACAGCTAAAATAAATACTGGTTTAAGAAAACCAGCTAATTCTGTTTGAACTGATTCTCGATGATGAACAAGATAGCCTGCTAGATAAGTAATAATAAAAAATTTAACTAGTTCTGCTGCTTGAAAAGATTTGTTACCTAATTGAATCCAACGCATACTTCCATTCACTTCTTTGCCTAAGCCAGGGATAAGTGTAAGCGCCAATAATGCAATTGCTACAATTAACAATACTCTACTTAACGTTTGCAAATAGAGAATTGGCATTTTTAAAAAAAATAATATAAGAAATAGACCTAAGATAATCGACTGCCCCTGATTCCAAAAATAATGCAATGGATCGCCAAAATCTTTGTCGGCGGCCGAAATAGATGCTGAAGTGACCATAATCAAACCAATCGAAATTATTAAAACTAAACTAGATACCAACCAAAAATCATAACCTGCTATTAGTGTCGGCCTATAGCCTTTAGATGCCAATGTTGCTTGTTGTCTGTTCTGATCAAACATCAATTCTTTGATAGTGCATCTATGGCTGAAATAAATGCATCTCCTCGTTGTTGATAATTTTTGTACATATCGAGACTAGAACAAGCTGGGGCAAGTAATACTATATCATCGGGGTCAGCAATTTTACTTGCGCCTTTGACTGCTTCACTCATGTTGTTAACAAACTCTTTATCAACATCAGAGCCCATAACATCGGCTAACTTATTAGCATCAATACCAAACAAAAAAACTCTTTTAATATATTTTTTAACAATCGGGTTGAGGTCAGACAAATCTGCTCCCTTGCTATCGCCTCCTGCAATAAGAATTATATTACCAAGCTCACAAAGCCCCGTGATTGAGGCAATACATGCTCCGACATTTGTAGCTTTTGAATCGTTATACCAACTCACATTATCAATTTCCCTTACTAATTGGCAACGATGTTCAAGACCGGTAAAATTTTTTAATACATCGGCCATTATATTAGTTGGAATATTAACTGCCCCCGCTAATGCCATTGCTGCCAATGCATTACTAATATTATGTTCGCCTTTTATCTTCAGTTGATTTTTATTAATAATCTTCTCATTTCCTTGGCTCAACCAAACTTCATTATTGTGATTTATTAATCCAAAATTTTTTCCTTCCGGAGCGCCAAGAGAAAAATAAATGGTGTCTCTTTTATTATCAATGATTGAATGAATATATTCTTCATCCTTATTAAGCACCATTAAACCTTGTCCTGAATAAATTCTTTTCTTTGTATTAAGATAATCCTTAAGGCTTGAGTAACGATCCATATGATCTGGAGATACATTCAACACCACACTAGCATGCGCGTTTAGTGAATAAGTTGTTTCCAATTGAAAACTAGATAATTCGAGTACATACAAATCCGGGGTACTATCGCTCAATAAGTCAAGGGCAGGTATTCCAATATTACCACCAACATATGTTTTTAGACCTGCTAAACGTGTCATCTCTGCCACGATTGTTGTAACCGTGCTTTTACCATTCGAACCTGAAACCGCAATTATTGGAGCCTGTGCTTTTTGGCAAAATAATTCAATATCACCAAACACTGGTATATTATTTTCAATTGATAATTTAATACTTTTATTATCAAGTGATACTCCTGGGCTTAAGATTATCTGATCAGATGCAAGTAAAACTTGTTCATTAATCTGGCCTAGATAAACTGATGCTGATTCAAACTCCGCTTTTAATTCCAAAAGTTCTGGCGGCTCTTCGCGACTATCCGTGATTGCTACATTTAGACCCTGATTAGATAGATAACGAAAACACGATAGCCCTGTTTTACCAAGACCGACTATAACTGCATCATAGTGCAAATCAGTATCGTTTATTTTTGACATATTTTTTTCAATGCAAAGCAATTGTTTTCCTCAACGTATTTTCAGGCTTGCAAGACCAATTAAAATTAGAATGACAGTAATAATCCAAAATCGAACTATTACTCTAGGTTCTGGCCAACCTTTAAGTTCATAATGATGATGTAACGGAGCCATTTTAAAAATTCTTTTACCAGTTAATTTGTATGATGAAACTTGCAATACCACTGAAAGCGTCTCAACTACAAAAACACCGCCCATAATAAACAAAACGAGTTCCTGTCTTGTCACCACTGCGACAATGCCTAATGCTGCGCCCAGTGATAGCGAGCCTATATCGCCCATAAAAACCTGAGCCGGATATGTATTAAACCAAAGAAACCCCAATCCTGAACCAACCATTGCTCCACAAAATACAGCGACTTCTCCAACACCGGGAATATAGGGAATACCAAGATAATCAGAGAATCGTATGTGCCCTGTTAAATAAGCAAAAATTGCCAATGCACCAGCCACCATTACTGTTGGTAAAATTGCTAATCCATCAAGTCCATCAGTTAAATTAACAGCATTACTCGAACCAACGATGACGAAATAAACAAGCACGACATATAACCAACCCATATCAAAAATATAGGCCTTAAAGAAAGGAATTAATAATTGAGTCTCAACAGGTAGAACAGCCGATTGATAAAGATAAATTCCCGCGACTAAAGCAACAATCGATTGTGCTGTATATTTATATTTGGCAGACAACCCTTTTGGATTATTGTGTATTACCTTTCTGTAATCATCGATTAATCCGATAATTCCAAATAGAAATGTGACGGCAAGAACAACAAGTATATAACGATTACTTATATCGCCCCAGCAAAGAGTACTAAAAATAATAGATAACAAAATTAATAGTCCACCCATTGTTGGAGTACCAATCTTATTCAGGTGGGCTTCTGGACCATCATCTCTTATGCTTTGTGCAATTTTTTTATTTGTTAAGTGACTTATTAAATACGGCCCCAAAATAAAAGAAATAATCAAAGAAGTTAAAACACTTAATATTGTTCTTAATGTCAAATATCTAAATACGCCAAATCCGCTTTCGAACTGCGTAAGATAATCTGTCAACCAAATTAACATTTATTTCTCATCCCTCATAAGCGCATTGACGATACGTTCCATTTTCATTGCACGTGAACCTTTAATTAGGATAGTACTGTTTTTATCTAAACTTTTTATTAATGCTTTTTCCAAAGCTTCATAACTATCAAAATGAAAAGCCCCTGCACCAAAATCATTTGATGCATTAACACTTAATTTACCAATCGTAAATAAACCATCCACATTTTTTCTTTTAGCAAGTTTTCCTACATCTCTATGAAATTGTTTTGCTTTATCACCCAATTCACCCATATCGCCTAAAACAATGTAACGTAAACCATCAAAGCCACATAGTGTCTCTATGGCAGCGTCAAATGATGTCGGATTGGCATTGTATGTATCGTCAATAATTTTAACGTGTTTCTTTCCTGTCTTAATTTCTAATCGCCCCTTAATTGACTTTATATTCTCAAGCCCATCCTTTATTGACTGCAAAGATATATCGAGACTTAAACAGCATGATGCTGCGGCCAATGCATTCATAACATTGTGTTCGCCAAGTATAGGTAGGCAGATTCCAACTGATCCATGAGCACTAATTAATGTAAAATTGATTAACAAATCATCCATAGATAATTTGATGTTTTCTGCCCGAACATCAGCATTCTTTGTTTTGATACCAAATGTAAGTTTATTAATCTCTTTACAACTATTTTTCCAAAAATCAAAATACATATCATCTGCATTTATTATTGCGGTGCCTGAAGTTTGTAATCCTGAAAATATTTCTGCTTTTGCTTTCGCAATACTTTCAACATTTTTGAATCCTTCTAGATGAGCCGGGGCACACTGCGTTATAACTGCAATGTTTGGAGATGAGATTTTACTTAACCATTCAATCTCTCCTAAGTGATTTGCCCCCATTTCAATAACAGCATAGTTATGTTTTTTATTAAGCCCGAATAATGTTTTTGGAACACCGATATCATTATTCAAATTGCCGGAAGTCGCATGTACGTTTGAAACTGTAGATAAAATACTAGTAACCATTTCCTTAACAGTAGTTTTTCCGTTACTACCGGTTATTGCGATTAAAGGAATTGTTATTTTTTCACGCCAAGATTTTGCCAACAGTCCCATTGCCTTTCGTGTATCTTCTACCCTAATAAAAGGTTTTGTATAAACAACTTCACTATCAACTATTAATGAAGACGCTCCATTTTTCTCAGCAACTGAAATATACTGATGTCCATCAAAATATTCCCCCTTCAATGCAATAAACAAATTTCCTTCCTCGGTAGTTCGGCTATCAGTACTGCATCCTAAAAAAACAACATCTTCCCCCGTTAAAGACGAACCAAGTATTTTAGCTGCTTCAGAAAGTAGCATACTAATCATGAGTGCTCCTCTGTTAGGCGTTTAGCCAATTCACGATCAGAAAACGGAATCATGGTCGAACCTATCTGTTGCGTAACTTCATGACCTTTCCCAGCCAATAAAATTACATCACCTTTTTTGGCCTCAAGAAATGTGCTAATAAGCGCATCTGATCGATCGTGCTTAATAATTACCTTAGATTTATTTTTAATTCCTTCGAGAATATTTTCAAAAATTTGATCGGGTAATTCATCGCGTGGATTGTCATTTGTTAGGATAATTTGATCGGATAGTGATTCGGCAATGGAACCCATTTGGGTGCGTTTTCCAACATCCCGCTCACCGCCACAACCAAATATACAAAATAATTGCCCTTTACAATAAGGTTTCAAGGCGGTCAATGCTTTTTCAAGTGCATCCGGTGTATGGGCATAGTCAACAACAATTAACGGTTTGCCTTGCAAGGGAAAGGCTTCCATTCTGCCAGGAAGACCAGTAAAACTAGATAATACAGTGGCGACCTCTTGAATAGGCTCCCCAGAAACACACAAAACTGTGAACGCTGCAAGAATATTGTCTATATTAAAGTCTCCAAGTAAATTCACTCTAATAATTGCTCTTCCCCAAGGGCTTTGAACTCTTATTATTTTTGCCCTAAAAGATTCAACTTCTATCTCCTCACAATAAATAAAAGAAATTTTCTCTCTTTTATAAAATTTTAGATTGCTACTTTTAGTTGAGTAGGCATAAACATTTATATCTGCCGGTAAATTTTCTATAAGTTTAGCCCCGTATGGATCGCCAATATTAATAACGGCATCCTCTAGGCCTGCTTTTTCGAATAATGAAAATTTTGCATTAACATAATCATCAACAGTTTTATGGTAATCAATATGGTCTCTACTTAGATTAGTAAAAACGGCAATATTAAACTCTGTACCTTCTACTCTCCCCTGATCTAATGCATGGGAAGATACTTCCATAACAACAGAATCAACTTGATTTTCCCATAGTGAAAATAAAGAATGTAATTTGACTGAGTCAGGAGTGGTTGTTTTGCTTTTTTCTATTTGGCCAAATAGTCCATGGCCCAAAGTTCCAATAAATGCACTATTTTTTTTAAGCCCATGCATAGCATATGCAATAAGATATGAGACTGTTGTTTTACCATTTGTTCCGGTAACACCTGTAATTTTAATATTTTTTGATGGGTCCCCATAAAATCGACTAATAATAAGACCTGCGTTTTTACGTAATTCAACAACCTTAAAAATTTCTATAGGAATTGATTTTGGATCAAATGCCTCAAGTTCATCTATTGCAATAGCTGCTGCTCCTGATTTAATTGCTTCATCTATATAATCTAGACCATTGTGATTCGTTCCGCGATACGCTATGAATAAATTTCCCCCCTCAATTTCTCTACTATCAATTGCAACACCAGTTACATCGATTGTAGAAACAACTTCTCCCAAACCCATTAGTAGCTGCTTTAAGGATTTTATATAATTTAATTTTTCAACTGCCATCATTACTTATATCCTTGTAATATTTCGCCACTAATAGTATTTGCGATTATTGACTTATTAAAACTATTCAGATTGTCAGGAGGAATATTTAGTATACGTAAGGTGCCTTCCATAACTTTTGAATATAGAGGTGCTGCTACTGCACCGCCATAATGACCCTTTTCTTTATTGGGCTCATCAATTGTCACAACTGTTACAAATCTAGGATTACTAGCAGGGACAATACCTACAAAAAGTGAGCGATACCGATCAGCAAAATAACCACCACGAGGATTATATTTATGTGCCGTCCCAGTTTTACCTATAACCCTATAACCTTTTATTGCAGCTCTACTAGCAGTACCTTCAGAAGAAACTACAGTTTCTAACATGTCTCTAATTTGTTTTGCTATATTTTCAGATATGACCCTTTGCCCGGTCTTTGGTTTATTTATTTTAATAAAAGAAACAGGTAGCATAATGCCGTTATTGGCAATTACTGAATATGTTTGTGCTAATTTTAGAGGTGTTACCTGAACACCATAACCATAAGATAAACTCGCTATGTCTTGTTCAGACCATGTATTAAATAATCTAAGCACTCCTGGTTGTTCACCAGGGTAACCGCTGCCGGTAGTTTGACCAAATCCAAATCTATTTAGAACCCCATAAAAAAATTCAGGCTTTAGTGCTAATGCAATTTTGCTTGCGCCTATATTGCTCGATTTTGTAATAATAGTTGTAACATCAATATGCCCATAATTACGATGATCGGAAATTGAGTGGTTCCCTACTTTAAAAACGCCGGGAGAAGTATCTATTATTGTCCGTGGTGTAAAAATTTCTGATTCTAACCCAGCAATGACCGTAAACACTTTCATTGTTGAGCCCGGCTCATAGACATCAGTAACAATACGATTACGAGTTGTATTTTTTGACCAACTACGATTATTTGGATTAAACGATGGCTGCCCAACCATTGCTATTACTTCCCCAGTTTTCACGTCAAGCATAACCAATGAACCGCTCTTTGCTTCATGATGTCTGACAGCGGCTACAACCTCACGATAGGCTAAATACTGTATACGTTTATCAATGCTGAGTTTTAGTTCAGTTCCGGGTTCAGATGACCTAACGCTTTCAATATTACGAACAATTCTTCCAAGACGGTCTTTAAGTACACGTTTTTTTCCTGGCTTACCTCTTAAAATTTTGTCATAGGCTAATTCAATTCCTTCTTGGCCCTGATCATCAACATTGGTATATCCTAGAATATGTGCAGTAACCTCGGCAGCGGGGTAATAACGTTTGTATTCAGACTGTGTTGATACGCCTTGTACTCCGAGATTTTTAATTTCTTCAACCAAACTTGGGTGTGCATGACGCTTCAAATAAACAAAATCACGTTTGATGCGATCAGTTAAAAACTTTTTGAGTTTTTGTTGCGGCATACCCAAGAGCCTTGCCAATGCCAACAAATACTTCTTATCTTCCATTAACACTTTTCTCGGTTCAGCCCAAATTGAATCTGCCGGGGTACTTATAGCTAATTGCTCTCCATTTCGATCCATAAGTGCGCCGCGGTGCACAGGGACATTAACTATACGAACCGCTACTTCGTCGCCTTTTTCTCTTAAAGATTCGCCTGCTAAAAGTTGTAAATAAACCGCTCGCGAGGATAGGGTAATCACGCAAAGTAAAAATAAACAGACAGCAAACCAACAACGCAAAGAACTTTGGATATTCTCCTTTCGTAATTTCATTTAGTTAAAACCACAGAACTATGTATTGGTTCTGTCATACCTAATTTTGTTCGCGCATACTCTTCGACTCTATCATTCACAGCATATGCGCCATACTCAAGCTGTAAGCGCCCCCACTGTTCATTTAATTTATCCTGTTTTTGCAGTAAAGATTGTAACTCTACGAATAAATATCGAGCATCGTGTCGAGAAACAACAACTTGCAGTGCAGATAAAATTATTGCGATATAAAGTCCAAAATTTAATAGCATCTTCACTTTCAACAACGCTCAGCTACACGGAGAAGTGCGCTTCGTGATCTTTGATTTTTGGACACTTCGTCTTCGCTCGGCCTAATCTTTTTGCCAACTAATTTTAATTTGATATCACGATAATCTTGCGCAACTGGAAGTTCGAGCGGCTGATCTTTAGGTTTTGATTGATCGCGCATAAAACGTTTAACTATTCTATCTTCTAATGAATGAAAACTAATAGCCGCAAGACGACCCCCTTTACATAAAACATCGGTTGCCTGGGGAAGCACTTCTCTAATTTCATCAAGCTCATGATTAATGTATATTCTAAAAGCTTGGAATGTTTTAGTTGCTGGATGTATATCTTTTTTGTTACTAGGTATTACTTTACAAATTATTTCAGCAAGTTGCTTTGTTCTATGAATAGGAGTTTTTTTTCGAATCTTTATAATAGCTTTTGAGATTTTTCTAGAAGCTCTTTCTTCTCCATATTTATAAATTACATCAGCTATTTCCTTTTCACTTGCTTTATTTAGCCACTCAGATGTGCTTTCTCCTTCTGTAGGATTCATGCGCATATCAAGTGGCGCATCATATCTAAAACTAAAACCACGTTTAATATCATCAAGCTGAGGCGAAGAAACACCAAAATCAAATAATACTCCTGAAACTTGCTTTTTGATCTCATGCTGCTTCACATATCGCTTTAGCATTGTGAATGAGCCTTTGATAATTTCGAAACGTTCATCTTGAATTAAATCGACACCAGCAGACATAACTGCATCTGGATCTTTATCAAAAGCGAGTAATCGTCCTTTATCTCCAAGCCTCTTAATAATTTCACGGCTATGCCCGCCCCTGCCAAAGGTGCCGTCAATATAAAAACCATCTGCACGAATATTGAGCGCCTTGATAACTTCATCCAATAAAACCGGCTTATGAGCATAATGCAATTTTCAAATTCACCTTTTAGTTTAAATTTAAATTTATAACGACAATGAACGCAATGAATCAGAGGAGGAGGTTGATTCATTGCCCATTGACTCCAGCCAATCGTCTCGTTGTTTTTCCCAAGATTTTTCATTCCAGATTTCAAATTTGTTACCTTGTCCTAGAATTACGGCTTGTCGACTAAGCTCTGCATAACCACGTAATTCTTTCGGGATAAGAATTCGTCCTTGGCTATCTAATTGACAATCATTAGCATAACCACGCATCATTTGCTTAGTCCTTCTACTTTGTTTATCGAAGTCTGAAAGAGTAGTTAATTTATCTTCAATCAACTCCCATTCTGGCAAAGGATATAGCCAAAGGGATCGGTCAAGTGGGTTTAAGGTTATGACTAAATTATTCAGTGCTTGATCCAATACAAGTGCGCGATAACGACTTGGAATCGCTAAACGCCCCTTACTATCAATACTAATTTTACTAAAGCCTCTAAACATAGAAATAATCCTCTTTATGTTGGTAAAATCCACTTTTACCCACATTACCCCACTTATGTTGAACTATAGAGATTTCAAGGCTTCTATGTCAAGGATTGACTGTGTTTTTGCTTTATAAATGTCCCTTATTTTACAATGACTTATCTTAGATAAATTAAATTTTGAGGGCAAAGTTGATAAATAACGTCACAATAACGTTATTTATTTCATAATGTTCCATTATCTATATAATAAATCACTTTAAGTTTGAATTTTTTTGCTTAAAAACTAAGCATTAATAACATACTGGAGTGTTTCTACAACTTGATCTGGTGTTTTTGCCCAAGCTAAAGCCGCCGCATCAACTTCCTTTAATGGGTGAATAATTTCTTCATCATGGAGTGTTATATAAGGCTTGCCAAGAGCGGCGCAACATCCCGCATCAAATGCTGCATTCCACTGCTTAAATTTGTCGCCAAAGCGAACTACAGCTACATCGCACTTCTCAATTAATGTTTTTGTTCGAATACTATTAATCTTAGATGATTTATGATCACGCCAAAAGTTATTGTCTTCTTTTCCTAGATGGTCTCCTGCTGCGTCACTTGAATCATGATCTGTAACTGCTGAGGTATAGATGATAGGTAAACCTAATTTCTCAGTGCCTTCTTTTATTTTTTCTCTCCAGTCCGTATGAATTTCACCTGATAAATAAACATTCCAATCCATTTAGATGGCCTCCTATAAAAAATATTATGCCTCACAGCAAATAAAAAATTCTAAAAGAACGAGTCGGCCGATAAGCCGGGTTCTGTCATGGGCAATCATTCATCTTGGGTGCATATCGCCACACACCTCTAGCAACCTACCCAGGAACAGTGCGGGCCACACCATTGTTCCTCTATTTGGTCTTGCTCCCGGTGGGGTTTACCCTGCCACTGTTATTACTAACAGCGCGGTGTGCTCTTACCACACCATTTCACCCTTACCCAAACTAAATTGGGCGGTATAATTTCTGTGGCACTTTCCATCGACTCACGTCGCCCAGATGTTATCTGGCACCTAGCCCTATGGAGCCCGGACTTTCCTCTACTGACTCAATGTTCAATAGCGATTGCCTAGCCGACTCTGAATGTTTAGTTTATTGTTATAAGTATTAGTTGCAAGTAAATTTACTGAATTATTCTATACTATCGTTCTTATGGGCTAGTCTATAAATCTCATTTTTTTTCTTTCCAGTAATTTTAGCTGTAAGTAAAACAGCATCTTTATGGGAAACCTTCTCTGCTAATATTTTATTTATCCGTAAGATTTCTGAATCTAGTATTAAATCATCATGATTCCCTTCTAAAATTACAACGAATTCACCTCTAATTCTGATTGCTCCTGTTTCAATTTTTGACTTAATGCTTAACAAGGTATCTCTTATAATTTGTTCGTGCTTCTTGGTAAGTTCGCGTGCAATTGTGACATATCTTGAAGAACCAAAGATACTGCATATATCGTTTATTGAGTCTAATATACGATGTGGAGACTCATAAAAAATTAATGTTCTTGATTCTAATATTAAAGTTTTTAGGTATTTTCTTCGTGAAACTGCTTTTGCTGGAAGGTAGCCCTCAAAAATAAACTTACTACAAGGTAAGCCCGAAGCAGATAATCCTGCAATTACAGCAGAAGCCCCAGGTATAGGAATGACATCTATATTATTTTCATGTGCAGCTACAACTAGCCTATAACCGGGATCATTAATCAATGGTGTGCCTGCATCTGATATGAGCGCAATTGATTCCTTATTAATCAATTTTTCAATCAACTGTGGAGTTACTTTCTCTTCGTTATGCTCGTGATAAGCAATAATCTTATTGTCAATACCAAGATAATCTAACAATATTTTGCTATGCCTCGTATCTTCAGCGGCAATAAGATCTACCTGCTCAAGGATGTTAATTGCACGCCTTGTAATATCTCCTAAGTTGCCAATGGGCGTAGCTACTATGTAAAGATAACCTACCAACTGATTACTCCTAATTTTTTTTCAAAATCATTGTCGAAATTCTCCGCTTAATGTTACACAATATATGCATGAGAATTTTAATAATTTTGCTCTTTTTATTGCCCTTTTTATCGGCCTGTGTCACAACAACCTCTAAAGAAGCAGATATACAATTAAATTCTGAAATAAAAGAAATAGAAGAAAATGCTCTTTCATTAATACAGTCTGGTGATTATTCAGAAGCTGCTCGAGAATACCTGAATCTATCTCAAAAGAATGAGAAGCGATTTACGTTTTATATTATAAAAGCAATTGATGCTTTTACTGAAGGAAGGAACTACGACAAGGCATACGAAATATTAATAAAAAATACTCTCAATAATCAAGATGTAGAAGTGCATATAAGAACTAGAATTTTGAACGCGTATATGGATCTTGAATCTGGAAAACCTGGAAAAACATTAAATTTACTTAGCGAAATAACTGAAGATGAAATACCAAAAAGTTTCAAAATTGCTTTTCATGAAATCTATGCTAAATCTAATCTCACTCATGGCAATTATATAAAAGCTGCAGTGGAACAATTGAAACTGACAAAATACCTAAGTTCGCCAGAAATTATTGAAGATAATAGCCGAAAAGTTTGGGAAATATTTGAATTAATACCGAAATCAGAGCTTGAAGATTTACGTCTTGTTGTGCCTGCTGAATTATCAAGTTGGCTCGAACTAGCATTAATTAATCAAAAATATAAATATCAACCCAAAAAACTTGAAAATACAATTGATGGTTGGGCGCAACATTATCAAAACCATGATGCGTATGATTCTATAACTAAAGAACTTATTAATAGAAGTGTACAATTTGCTCAACGCCCATCAAAAATTGGCTTACTATTACCCCTAACAGGACAATATAAAAAATCATCTGTTGCTGTCCGTGATGGATTTCTAGCCGCTTGGTATTTAGATACACAAAAAAAAGCAGATATTGAGATATATAATGCAAACAGTTCGAATATTGTTGAAATTTATCAAAAAGCATTGAATGATGGTGTTGACTACATTGTTGGACCACTTGAAAAAGAAGCAACAAATCAATTATACAATGATACTAATACATCTATAAAAATACTCGCCCTCAATCGTCAGGATCTAAAAAATGATCAAAGTGGCAATAAAAATTTATTTCAATTTAGTTTATCCCCGGAAGATGAAGCT
>CAJWQR010000030.1 GCA_913045195.1 uncultured Legionellales bacterium
TTGCAACAGATACTAAATTAAATCATGATATTAATATACCAACCTTAGATTTAAACAATTACATAATGATTACTGAATATATAATTCGTAAATTCCTAAAAAAATAATAGTAGATATAATCATGTCAAATAATAAGATTAATAAAGAAACAAGCTGTATGGATGATTACGACCAGAATTCAATCACAACAGACCAGGCTCTTGAAAAAATATTTGATGCAATAAATCCCATCAATGAAAATGAACTAATTCCAATTAGAGAAAGTCTCGGTCGAGTACTAGCTGAAAATATAAAAGCCGATATAAATGTTCCATCAGGCAGAAATTCTGCAATGGATGGTTACGCATTTAATAAAAAAGATATTCCTCTAGAACAAACTAATCAACTGAAAGTTGTTGGAAAAAGTTTAGCTGGCAATCCTTTTACCAACACTATAAAACAAGGTGAATGTGTTCGAATCATGACCGGAGCAATTATGCCGATTAACAGTGATACAGTAATCATTCAGGAGCATGCATTATTATCAAAATCTGAAACTGAAATAACTGTTAGGCATGACACAAAACCTAATGCAAACGTTAGACAAGCAGGTGAAGATATATCTAAAGGTGATGTTGTTCTTACAAAAGGAAAAAACTTGGTTCCTGCTGATATTGGATTATTAGCGTCACTAGGTTTATCAAAAATTTCAGTTTCCCGCAAATTAAAAGTTGCGTTTTTTTCAACAGGTAATGAATTGCGAGGTATCGATGAAAACCTTAATGATGGAGAAATTTATGATAGTAATCGTTATACGTTACATGCCATGTTATCTAGACTTAATGTAAATATTGTGGATATGGGCGTAGTGAAAGATGATAAAAATTTATTAGCCAAGGCTTTCAAAGAAGCTAATAATAGAGTTGACGTACTAATCACCTCTGGCGGTGTTTCCGTTGGTGAGGCGGATTATATTAAGGATATATTGCAGGAACATGGTAATGTTAATTTTTGGAAAGTTGCAATTAAGCCTGGTCGTCCACTAACATTTGGTAATCTTGGTAAAACCCTCTTTTTTGGTCTGCCAGGGAATCCCGTATCTGTCATGGTGACATTTTATCAATTTGTGCAGCCTGCGTTGAAAAAATTATCTGGTGATAATGCTAGTCTGCCTCTAATGATAAAAGTTCCATGTATATCGACACTTAAGAAAAAGCCAGGAAGAATTGAATTTCAACGCGGCATAATTGAGAAAGATAATAATAATAATACTGTTGTTAAAAAAACAGGGGCTCAGGGCTCAGGCATACTTCGCTCAATGTCAGATGCAAATTGCTTTATTGTCTTACCGCTGAATAGTAATGATATAAAGCCAGGTGATCTCGTGGATGTACAAATTTTTGACGGTATAATTTAATTTTAAATAGTAACATCAATAAATCAACAATAGTTCAGTTGAAGGATGGAAAAATATCGTGAATTCATTAAGGCATTGATTTAACAACTAAAAAATACTAGGTAGGCCCTATGTGAAACATAGAATATTTGCTAGTATGACGCAATAAAAAAAATAACCTCGGAGTACAAGTCTAATGGCTACAAACCCAAAGATTGAAACTGCATTTGGCGGATGTCCGCATGATTGCCCTGACACGTGTGCAATGATTTTTGACATTGAAGATGGCAAAGTCATTGGCGTTAGTGGTAACAAAGAGCACCCTATGACCCGCGGGGGACTCTGCGTTAAGTTGAAAGACTATGAAAAACGTCATTATCATCCTGATCGTTTATTACATCCAATGCGTCGTACCGGGCCTAAAGGTAGTAAACAGTTTGAGCGTATTACCTGGGATGACGCACTAGATGAAATTACGACAAAGTGGAAAGCCATTATTGAAGAATATGGGCCTCAAGCCATCATGCCTTATAGTTATTTAGGTCATCAAGGGCTAGTGCATGGCCTAAATGGAGCCGACGCATTTTGGAATAAAATGGGTGCGACGGTATGTGAACGGACCTTTTGTGGTGAAGGTTCAGCCACAGCATATTTAGCTACAGTAGGACCAACAGCAGGTCTTGATGTGGAAAGTTATATCCATTCAAAATATATTGTCATCTGGGCATGCAACAGTATGAGTACCAATCTTCATCACTGGGCAATTGTTCAGGATGCAAAAAAGAAAGGAGCAAAAGTTGTTGTTATTGATGCTTATGCATCTAGAACCGCAAAGCAAGCTGATTGGCATATTGCGCCAAAACCAGGAACTGATGGTGCGCTGGCAATGGCCGTTATTAGTAGTATTATTGAGCAAAATTTAGTTGATAAAGATTATGTCGACAACTATGTCGTTGGCTATGAAGAATTAGCTGAACGTGCGAAAGATCGTACCCCCGAATGGGCAGAAAAAATTACCGGTGTTGCTGCAGCCGATATTCGTCAATTGGCAAAAGACTTGGCTACCGAACAACCTGCTGCAATCCGAATGGGTGTAGCACTGGAACGCAGTCATGGCGGGGGCCAAACAGTCCGTGCTGTCACGTGCATACCTGCTTTAACTGGCGCTTGGAGACATGTTGGCGGAGGTATTACCCAATTTCCTGTTTGGGAACACCCTTATAAATTTGATGTCATTTGTCGGCCAGATTTAATTCCGGAAGGCACACGCGTCATTAATGCTCTGCAAATAGGTCGCGCGCTCACTGGCGAAATGGATCTAGATATCCCGATCAAATCGATGATGTTTTGGAATGCAAATCCAATCACGCAAGCGCCTGAAACAGATAAAATTGTTGCCGGCTTGATGGATGAAGATTTATTTATGGTTACCGCCGATCATTTTATTACTGATACGGCATCTTATGCCGATATCGTATTACCAGCCTCCATGGGTGCTGAACTGGAAGATATGATCTTATCCTGGGGCCATCTCTATCTCACCTACAATGCCAAGAGTGTAGAATCTCCGGGAGAAGCAATACCAAATAGTGAAATCTTCAAACGTCTTGCCGAGCGAATGGGTTATGAAGAAGAACAGTTCAAATGGTCGGATTCAGAATGTCTGGAAAACTATGTTGATTGGGATTCGCCTGCCTGTGAAGGTATTGATCTTGATTACTTACGAAACAATGGGTATGCACGCTTGAAGTTAGGTACCAAGGATGACAGAGCGCCACATAAAGAAGGTAATTTTCCAACACCCTCTGGTAAATGTGAAATCAAACTTGAAGGCGCTACAAACTTTGTTGCTGGACCATTTCGTCAAATGTATGATGCCTATCAGCCAGGAGAACCATTAGATACTCTTCCTGATTATGTTCCGCCCAGAGAATCACCAGAGACAAATCCAGAGCTCGCAAAAAAATATCCACTGAATATCGTCTCGCCAAAAAGTCATGGCTTTTTGAATTCATGTTACGCCAATATGGATCACAAAATTAAAGGTCAAAACGAACAATTCGTGCTAATTAATGCAGATGATGCAAAATCCAGGGATATTGGTGACGGCGATAAAGTTCGTGTTTTTAATGATCGTGGAGCATTTGAAGGTGATGCAAAAATAACAGATGATGTTAAAGCTGGCGTTATTGTTGCGACACTTGGGTACTGGAGACAGCTAAATGAAGGAACGGTGAATTGTATTAGTTCAGCAGAATTTGTAAATATGGGTCACGCCCCTACATTTTCTGATAATCTAGTTCAACTTGAATCTGTATAAAATATTTTTTCCAAATAAAACTAATTTAATTTCGATTTAATATTTTTAACAATCAGTTTACTGAAGGGTTCAGCACATGTAAATGCTGGTGAAACAGCATTTAGTATGTGAAATGATTTTTTATCGCCTTCGAATTTAAAATCCATTTCAAGTTTTTTAGTCTTAGTATTGACTAACTGGGCACGTATTCCAGTATTTCCCCAGCTTGTAAAATTATTCAAATTGATATCTTTTAAAAGAGTACCCGCAGTTTTAATTAATTTCTTTTTTGAGTATTTCTTTATTTCTCTTAGAGCAAGTCCTCTAAAGCCAAAATTATTATTTATAAATAATGATGACTCCAAAGAAATAATCTCTAAAAACTCATTTAAATTAAAGTTATTTAAATTACTGTAGTTTTCACGCCAAAAAGCAGGAATTGCAGTTGGACCAATCATTGTCTCATTATCAACTGTTACCGTAAAATGAACACCTAGAAAAGGGTTTTTTAAATCAGGGACTGGATATACATTTGTTCTTAATTTTAAGCTATCATTTTTTGCATGAAGATATAGGCCTTTAAAGGGTAATATTTTATATTCTCTGGAAAAATCATATTCCCTAGCTATCACATCGGCATATAAACCTGATGTATTGATTAAATAGCCCGGTTCAAAATTCCCGCTGTTTGTAATAATTATATTGTCTATTTTCTTTAAAAATTTTCTATTATAAATAATCTCGATATTTGCATTTAAAACATCCTTAGATATTGATGCGAGAATTTCATGTGGATCAATGGTTGCTGTTGTGGGTGAAAATAGTGCCTTATTAAATGTATTAATATTTGACTCAATCTCTTTTGCTTGTTTTTCTGTAATTAACTCCAGTTCAACGCCATTCTTTTGACCTTGCCGATATAACTCATCTAATCTATCAATCTCTCCCTCATTTCGCGCAATTACTAATTTTCCACATTGATTTATTTTTAATTTTTTTTCGTCGCAATATGCATGCCAGTAATTATTTCCGTTGCGACATAACTTTGCTTTCAATGAATCATCGCTATAATAAAACCCTGCGTGCAGAACGCCGCTATTTCGACCGCTCGCGTGCGCACCAAGATTTTTTTCTTTATCAATTATAGTTATCTTTGAATCTGAGAATTGCTTTTTTAATTCAAGCGCAACCGATAGCCCAATAATACCCGCCCCAATAATTAGAAAATCAGGCTTGCTTGTGGTACTGATCAATGCCATAAGATTTTTTATTATCCTGGTGAATTTTTTTTAACCCAATCTTCACCTGTATTTGTTTTCTCTTTTTTCCAAAATGGCGCACTTGATTTAAGCTCTTCCATTATAAAACGACATCCATCAAATGCATTTTTTCGATGTTCAGACCACACTGAAACCAAGACGACATGCTCTCCAATATCAATATGACCTATTCTATGTAATAGTAATATCTCGAGTAAATTCCACTTTTCTTTCGCTTTATTTGCGATTTGATTTAACTGTTTCTCTGTCATTTCGGGATAATATTCTAGAAACATACTGGTGACTTCACGACCCTCATTAAAATCTCTCATTAAACCAATAAATGAAGCTGTCGCTCCATATTTACCTTTAATGTCTAGGTTATTTTCAAAAGACTCAATTTCTCGATAAGCATTAAATGATTTTTCTCGAATTTCTACCAACATATCATTAACCTCCAGTAACTGGCGGGAAAAAAGCAATTTCATCGCCATCCCTTATTACATAACTGGACTTCACGTATTCCATATTTACGGTTGCCATAACATTATCAATTTCAATTTTTTTATCTTTAGTCACGCGCTGCCATACATCATCTACTGATGATTCCTTGTCAATATCAATGAACACACTAGATTCACCCATTGATTCACGTAAACTAGCAAAATACTTTACCGATACTTGCATAATTATAGACTTCTATTTATCAAGGACCTTTATTTGAGTAATATGAATAATTATACCAAAGGGATAGCTTTTTATGTCTAAATTAACTCATTTTAATGACCAAGGTACCGCTCATATGGTAGACATTGCAAAAAAAGCTATAACGCATCGTATTGCAATAGCTGGTGGTTCAATAAGCATGCAACATGAAACTCTACATTTGATAAAAGAAAAAAATCACAAAAAAGGTGATGTTTTGGGGATAGCGCAAACAGCAGGTATTATGGCTGCAAAGAAAACAAGCGAACTTATTCCACTTTGTCATCCTCTCTCGCTGACCCATATAAATATAGAATTAAATATTGATGAAAATACAAATACAATTTATTGCGAATGTCGTGCTGAAACCGAAGGTAAAACTGGTGTTGAAATGGAGGCGCTAACGTCTGTGCAGGTCGCGCTACTCACTATATATGATATGTGTAAAGCAGTTGATCGTGGTATGGTTATTTCAAATATTAAATTACTTAAAAAAACGGGTGGTAAATCTGGTGATTGGGTGCGCCGCTAGTCATACTTTAAATATTTAAATCTTGGGTCATCGGGCGTTCCCTCTAATGCAGACTCTTTGTCATTACCTGGTTGCCACACTACAACTTCTTCAATTTTTCTTGCCAAATGAAAATCTTTATCTGTCACACCTTTTGCAGCGTGATTCATTAACTTTACAATCACGAATGCATATGAAACTGTTAGATCCGGGTGATGCCAGGCAGCTTCTGACAAATGGCCAATAGTATTAACAACCATTAATGATGCTTTCCAACCGCTTGTTTTATATTTACGTCTTATCCAACCGTTCTCATAATACCAACTCGGTAATTCTTCTTTGAGCCTCGCTCCTATTTCTTCAGTTGAATATATCTCATCCTGCTCTTTTTTACGCCACTGAGCCACTTGCTATTACCTCTGTATTAGTAATATTTTTATAATTTATAGCATTCTTTCTCGAGATTGTATCTCTTATTTTTTTTACGGCAATATTATCGATTGACTTGACGCGATCTTTATTTGAACACAGTGCTCCTCTAAATCCCAAATAATCCGGCTTAAGTTGTATAAGTTTATCGATATCCTCGATTTTAAGGGAACCAGCAAGGCCCGTTATTAAATTATATGACTTTGCTAATTTTATAAATCTATCTAGTGTCCTATATTTCAATAACGAACAAAGATTTCTGCTGGATTTATCTTTTGTATCCAACATAATTCCACGAATATTGCTTTTCATTAAGGATTCTAATAAATCAATATTTTCAATATCCTCAGCAAACAAAACAATTATTATATTTATGTTTTCACTGCCGCATTGATTAATTATTTTTATAAAATTTTCAGAAATATTTTTATCGAACAAACCTACTTTAATAAAACTAACGCCCGAATTTGCCGTCATGATAATACGCTCTGAAAGTTCAATATCATTAGGTTTAATATCGCCAATAGTTGCGCTTGTCGGTATGAGATTATTTACCAACTGAACAACTGAAGAGATAATTCTTTGGTCAAGTGCGCCTAAGGCGCCTAATTTAGGATCTTTTAAATCAATAATATCAACCCTTTGTTTTAAAACAATCCTTGCCTCTTCTAATGAAGCTACGCTAGCTAACATTCCAGTCATGCGCTCTTATCCTGTGCTGATTCTCGATAGGTTTCTATTTTTTCCATCAACCATTCCCAGGCAATACGTTCATTTCTCCCCGCTGTTTTTTCAATAGCAATTGATAAATATTCAATCTCCTGCTCAATCTTTTCTCTTGGCAGCATATCAAGCCGGCTAACTAATATTGCTAATTCTATGACCGCAGCTTGCGCGCGATTAAATCCCTTGAAAGGATAATGAGTGGCCTCGTAAACCGAAGTACAATAAAAACAAGGACGTGCTTCATTATCCTCATATGAAGATAGCTCAAGCTCAATATGGCTCAGCGCTGCCACAAGTCGATACCCTTTTATTTTCTCTGTTGCTATTACTTCCCAGTCTTTATGACCAGTTAAACAACCGGCAAATATTCTAACATCATCCACTCTGTTTATCGTTGCAGTTTTATTTCTTTTTATATTTTCATGTGTTGATGAAGGTTTAAATGGGGAAATAACTATTTTATTATTTTGTTCACGTATTCCCATAGGCGCAATATGAACTGAACCATCCTTATTAATTGTTGAGATTATGATTTCTTGAATCATTTATTTATCTTTTTTATATATTTAGTTTTAAAGCGTATGCTGTAGTTTTTTATTTATTTACTTTTTTTCTCGACTCTCTCATGTTATGTGTCACCTTAATATCTTCTTTTTTTTGTTCATCTGATCTTTCTTTGGAGCACGCTCCCCAATCGAGCTCTTCATCTTGCCTATAATTTTTACCCAATTGCCATGCAATCTGGGCTCTTCCTAGTTCAACGCCCATATAAAATGCATGCGGGGCATCATCTTGTAGTAAATCAAGCTTTGTAAATATTTCGAAGGGATTTGTGTCGATAAATATTCCATCTCGGTTATAGACATGTATTCCATTTTCGTTGACCTGAATTCGATAACTCGGGTCTTTCACATTCTCATAAAATTCCTGAATTTCATTTGAATCATATTGAAAAGGCCTTCTTTCATGCATGCCTAGTAATGAACGATCTAATCCTTTTGGTATAGTGCTGTCTTGACGTGCGGCATAAAAAATACGTCGTGCCATATCAGCTTCTCGAACTGCACTACGACAATGTCTACTAACTTGAGTTGCTAAGATAGCATCTAAATGCATTTCTGAAATTAATCCAAATAAAATCGCATTTATACCTGTTGTGTCAGCTTCAGTAAGCTCGGTTAAATTTCCTATTCCCATCATTATATTAATGTCAGGATAGTCGTTTCGTAAATCGTGATAGCGAATAATTGATTTTGTAAAACCAAAATGTATTGGATCGAGTATAGGATCTGCATAAAAAGGACGATTCCTTTTTGAGAATGAATCAATCACTCTATACAAAGATTTCATATCTTTATGATTTTCAGGAATTAGGACAGGTGTTGAACTTACTTCATCGGCTATCCATAAACTACTTTCTTTTAGGCTAAGTAAAAAATCTGCACCAGCTTTTCCGCCTCTCAATAATTCATCTTCGTTAAGTGAATCAACACTTATTTTAAATCCAGCCTGATGTAATTCTCTGACTACATCCTCTAAATGTGGAAATGGTGTATCAGGTAAACAACCGATATCAATAATATCAGCACCATCGAGTTGATAGTTTTTAGCACGAGTTATAATTTCATCAATACTAATCATTGGCGCATCAACAATTTCGGCAAATATTAGAACATCATGCCTACTTAAATCTATAGGTTTGCAATCTCTTCCAAAAAAACCAGGCAAATCTTTCATGTCAATTGTCCCGCGTATACAGGGAATACCAATTTCATCAGAAAGTTTCGATAAATCACCACGACAGAGCCCCGGGACAATGATTCGATCCACATTTTCTAAATCCGTGATACGGCGAGCGATCATTTGAGCTGTTATTAATGCTGCCACACTGACGCCTATATTTCGAATTTCATAGGTAAATTCGAGTGGCTTCATCTCCTCAAGGATTCTAACGAGACGTTTCTGAGCTAGTTTTCCTGTTAAAAAGAGAATATTTTCATTTTTCATTTCATTCATTGCGTATCGATTATAAGCGGGATGCTTAATCAGCGAAGTGTTATTTTTAAGCTAGAAATTGGTTCATATAAACCGTTTTCTAATTTTATACGAAGTAAAATCAAAATTTTAATTTTATTTTTTTACTATAATAAACATGAAATATATGACATATATCATTGTTTTAATTAATTTTTTATAATTAAATTATTTCTTTCTTCTTCTCTGGCACGATTATCGCAGAATGAATGTTATGAATTATGCAATCTTACAAATTTTAATATAAGGGTATATTGTAATATGCGTATACATTTGTTGGGCACAGGCGCAGGTGGCGGTTTTCCGCAATGGAACTGTAATTGCGATAATTGCAGTCGTCTTCGTGCCGGAACAATCAAGAGTACACCAAGAACGCAATCATCAATCACTATAAGCGGCAACGATGAAGACTGGGTATTATTCAATGCATCTCCTGATATACGTGCACAAATTGAGTCATTTCCACCCTTACAGCCTGCAAGGAAGGTAAGGGATACTGGGATTTGTTCTATTGTGTTATGTGATGCACAAATTGACCACACCACCGGGCTAATTATCATGAGAGAGCACGATAAACCCTGGGATGTTTATTGTACGTCTGCTGTATATGAAGATATGACAACAGGTTATCCAATATTTAAGATGCTTGACCATTTCCGTGGAGTTAATTGGCATGAAGTTAAAACCGATCAGTCAACTTTCACTATACCCAAAGCCGATAATCTAATTTTTACAGCTGTACCATTAAAAAGTGAGGCTCCCCCTTTCTCCCCGCATAGACATAATACTACTGCCGGTGATAACGTCGGATTTAAAATTGAAGATACGCTAACTGGAAAAAATCTTTTTTATGCGCCGGGTTTGGGGGAAATGGAAATACATGTGAGACAGTATATGGAAGAGGCAGACTGTGTGCTTGTTGATGGGACAGTCTGGACTGACACTGAACTCTCAAATGAAGGTATCAGTAATAAACGCGCAAAAGAAATGGGACACCTCGATCAGTCTAGCAAGGGCGGCATCATTGAAATTCTCAGCACCATAACAAAACCACGTAAAATTTTAATACACATCAACAATACAAACCCAATTCTAGATGATGATTCTCTAGAACGTAAAAAATTAAATAATGCAGGAATCGAAGTCTCCTATGATGGAATGGAGATTATCCTTTAGAAATAAGAAATAAATAAGGAGAGGCAATTAAGATGAGCAGTGAAAAAAATACCCCGTGGACAAAGGAAGAATTCGAAAAAAAATTACGAGAAAAGTCAAAGTTCTATCATAGAAATCATGAATTTCATATATTGATGAACGAGGGTAAGCTTGAGAAAGAAGCGGTGCAAGGTTGGGTTGCAAACCGTTTTTATTATCAGGTAGCAATTCCGGTTAAAGATGCGGCAATATTATCTAATTGCTGGGATCGAGAAGTTCGGCGTCATTGGATACAGCGTATTATCGATCATGATGGTGATGAAAAAGATTCTGGTGGAATTGAAGCTTGGTTGGAATTAGGTGATTCCGTTGATTTAAATCGCGATGATTTGTGGTCTCACGTGCATTTATTACCAGGTGTTAAATTTGCGATTGACGCCTATATTAATTTTGCCAAACAACAGCCCTGGCAAGTTGCTGCAAGTTCATCGCTTACGGAATTATTTGCACCAACAATACATCAGGATAGAATTGATAACTGGCCTGACAAATACCCCTGGATCGATCAGTCAAAAGGTTATCGTTATTTTAATAAGCGTTTAACAGAAGCACGACGTGATGTGGAACGTGGTCTCGAGATTACTCTAGATTATTATAAAACTCGGGAACAACAGGAAATGATGCTTGACGTTTTGCAATTTAAATTAGATGTTTTGTGGACTATGTGCGATTGTATGTGGATGGCCTACATTGAAAAGAAACCGCCATATCATAATTGTTAGAAATTTAACAAATGCTAAAAGATGATACTGATAAAGGAATAGGGCTGGAAGTTATCCCCTCAATTGCTGCCACACATCGATTACAATGGGAGGAGGCTCAGAACTGCCATGTCATCCTTTATCCCGAGGGAATGGTAAAGCTTAGTCCCAGTTCAGCAGAAATATTACAACTATGCGATGGTAGAAAAAAAATAAAAATGATTGTTAATGAATTACAAGAAAAATTCACGGAAACTGACCTTGAAAATGATATTCTAAATTTTCTGGAGGTGGCTCATAGTAATGGCTGGATCAGAACAAAATAAAATTCCTCAGCCCTTGTGGCTTTTAGCTGAGCTGACTTACGCTTGCCCATTACAATGCCCCTACTGTTCAAACCCAGTTGAGATGGCTAGTGTTAAAAATGAATTATCAACGGGCGATTGGTTAAGAGTGCTCCGTGAAGCAAGAAAAATGGGCGCCACACAACTTGGTTTTTCAGGAGGAGAACCATTAACTCGCATTGATTTGGAAGAGTTAATAACTGAGGCGAGGCAGCTTGGTTTTTATACAAATCTAATTACATCTGGTATTGGTATGGATGAAAAACGTATAAAGGCTTTTAAGCAAGCCGGTCTTGACCATATTCAAGTTAGTTTCCAAGCAAGCAGCGAAGAACTAAATAACTTTATCGCAGGGACAAATACATTTGAGCATAAAAAAGAGATGGCACATCTTGTTAAAAAATACGGCTATCCGATGGTACTTTGCTTTGTACTCCATCGTAAAAATGAAGATCAAGTCAAGGATATCTTGGAACTATCAATTGCTCTTGAGGCTGATTATGTAGAACTTGCGACAACACAATACTATGGCTGGGCCTATCATAATCGAGAACAATTATTGCCAACTAAATCGCAACTTGCCAATGCTGAGAAAATCGCCAAAGAATATCAAAAAAAAATGGAAGGCAAGATGAAAATCTATTATGTCATTCCTGATTACTTTGAGGACCGTCCGAAAAAATGTATGGACGGTTGGGGTAATGTATTTTTAACAATTTCTCCGGATGGAACAGCCCTGCCCTGTCATGCTGCCAGACAGTTACCCGGACTTGAATTTCCGAATGTCAAAGACCACAGCGTAAGCTGGATATGGAATGACTCACCAGATTTTAATAAATTTCGCGGGACATCATGGATGAAAGAGCCCTGTAAATCTTGCGACGAAAAACATAAAGATCTCGGTGGATGTCGCTGTCAAGCTTACATGTTAACGGGAGATGCAAAAAATGCTGACCCGGTATGCAAAAAATCTCCCCATCATCAAGAAATTATTGAGCTCGTTGATAAGGTGGATGGGTTAGCGGGCAAACCAGAATTTGAAGAAAAACCACTTATATTTAGAAATATGAAGAATTCAAAAAAGATTGGTGCAAAAAATTCTGAAACAATTTAGTTTATTGGTTTAATATTACCCAAGCAGTATCTGCAGCCTGTCTGTTCTGCATAACGTCGTGAACACGAAATATCTGCACCCCCGCTAACACTCCAATAGTTGTTGTCGCCGTTGTAGCACCAATCAATTCCAATGGTTGGTTAACGTTACATATTTCACCCATAAACCGTTTTCGACTTGCCCCTAGCAGAACTGAGTATCCAGTATTAACAAAGATATTTAAATTATTAAGCAATGTAAGATTATGCTCACTTGTTTTACCAAACCCTATTCCTGGGTCAATAATAATATTATTTTTATCAATACCTGCTTTAATACATTTATCTGCTCGTATTTGAAGGAAGAATAAAATATCGGAGACAACATTATTATAAGTTGGATTATTCTGCATTGTTTCCGGCGTGCCTTGCATGTGCATAATAATATAGGGGCATTTTTTATCGGCACAAAGCTCAATAATTTCAGGGTCATCATTTCCACCTGATACATCATTAACAATTTCAGCACCAGCATTAATAGCCGCATCTGCCACACTAGCTTTTGTCGTATCGATACTGATTTGAACACCCTTGGGTTTTGTTTCTGAAATCACTTTTATTATATGCTCCACTCTTTCAATTTGTTCGTCACTGCTAACTCTAGCAGAACCAGGCCTTGTTGATTCGCCACCAATGTCAATAATATCTGCCCCTTCATTAATCATACGTTTACCTTGTTCAACTGCAGCATCTAAACTATCGAACTGACCGCCATCAGAAAAACTATCGGGAGTAACATTTAAAATACCCATAATTTTAGGTTTACTTTTACTTGAATTATTCATTGACTAAATTTGACATTTCATCTGTCGCAGATATTAAAGCATTAGTAATTGCAGGCTCGCCTGCCAAGTGACCAGCATTCGGGACAAGAATGAGTTTTGAGTTAGGTAATATTTCATGTAAGGAGCATGATGCTTCTGGTAAGCATGTTATATCACTACGCCCATGAACAATTGTAATTGGAACTTTTGGAATATTTTTTATATTGTTAATAATTTCATTTTCCTTAATGAAATAATTATTTTTTGCATAATGTATTTCTATTTTTACATCATTTATTAATTTTTCATCGTCTTCATTTTCATCTAGCGCATATTCTTCTTCGAAACAATGAGTAACAATTCTTCCGGTCCAGAGTGACCAAGCTTTCGCTGCGATTAATTGTATAGTCCTATTATCAGAAAAAATATGATTATGCATAGAGTCCAATAAATTATTTTTCTCATCTTCATTAAAGATTGATAAATATTCAGACCAATAATCAGGATAAATTCTATTGACACCATGATTAATAAACCATGATAAATCCTGTTTTCTTGCTAAGAAGCTTCCTCTTAATATTATTCCCAAGATATGCTGTGGATAATGCTCTGCATATAGTAAAGCCAATGTAGCGCCCCATGAGCCGCCAAATAACACCCATTTATCAATGTTTAATTTTTTGCGAATAGCTTCAATATCATCAATAAGATCTTGCGTAGTATTATTAGCCTCATCACCATTGGGTAAGGAGCGATGGCATCCTCGCTGATCAAATAAAATAATGTGGTATTTTTTTGGATCAAAGTAGCGACGATGATTTTCACTGCATCCAGAGCCAGGTCCACCATGTAGAAAAATAATAGGAATACCGGATTTATTTCCAGCTTGCTCTACATAAACACGATGAGGTGAACTAGTTTCTAGTATAAAACTATTGAATTCATTAATTTCGGGATACAACTCATTCAGCATAATTATTCATTCCTGCTCTAATCCAGATAAGCCATCAATTAATTCTGGAATATAGTTTGCGTAATTTCTCCATTTTTCTTGAGACGTTTTATAAATAGGTTGTCTTACCTGCCAATTACTCGCGGTTGCAACAGTTCGCTCAGATTCATAAAATGATAAGCATTGCTCTTCCCATGATAAATCGCAAAATTTAATTATTTTTTTTGTTATATTTTCAGTATCAGATACAACTGAATCATAATCTACAATAAGCATCCTTTCGTCAAATAGTGTCCTCCAATACTCCATCAATCGAACATACTCCTGATACCAGAAAACAAGATTATTAAGATCAAATGAGTATCGATGTCCACTATTAAAATTTTGAAAGAAGATTGAGAGGCAAGTATCAATTGGATTTCTTTGTGTATTAATAACTTTTGCATTTGGGAACATCAAAAATATATAACCAATATATTTATAGTTACCCGGCATTTTATCTGTTATGCGTAATACGCCATCATCATTCACCAATTTATTTATCTTATCTGAATAAATTTTAGCATCGTCTTTTAAGAATGGGA
>CAJWQR010000031.1 GCA_913045195.1 uncultured Legionellales bacterium
ATCGAAATTATAGCGAGACATTTCAACTTCATTTTGATGGTAGATATCGCCATAAGTTACGTTATTTTCTTTTGTTCTTGACCATGCAAGTTCAAATAAATCATCACAATCTTGTATGCACATTGCAATTCGTTCTAATCCATAAGTAATTTCACCAGTGACTGGCCTGCAATCGAGCCCACCAACTTGTTGGAAATAGGTAAATTGGCTAATTTCCATTCCATCCAACCAAACCTCCCATCCGAGCCCCCATGCGCCAAGAGTTGGGGACTCCCAATTATCCTCAACAAAACGTATATCATGTTTTTTTGTGTCAATACCTATAGCTGCAAGCGAAGCTAGATAGAGTTCCTGAATATTGTCAGGCGAGGGTTTAAGTACAACTTGAAACTGATAATAATGTTGGAGTCTATTAGGGTTTTCGCCAAAACGCCCATCAGTTGGTCTTCGCGATGCTTGTGTATATGCCGTACGCCAGGGCTCCGGTCCTATAGACCTGAGGAATGTTGCTGGGTGAAACGTTCCGGCTCCCATTTCCATATCATAGGGCTGGACAATGATGCACTCTTGAGTAGACCAGTATTTTTGGAGCTCAAAGATAAGTTCCTGAAAGCTTAGTCCAGAATTTTTAGTTGGATTTTGTTTTTTCTTTTGTGTCATTTTTTGGCAGTTCTGTAGTTCTAATTAATAGAAATTATACCGCATCGGATGAGAATAATATCCAACTTCCCGAAGTTAAAATAGGGAAAAGCACGGGGAGTACCCAACAAAAATGGCACAACTTAAAGGAGGCTGTTACTTTAAATTTATTCTATTATTTCTTCGGGAGTGATGTTTTGAATATCACGGGTGATTTTATCTGAACGCGTTTTAATTATATCATATTTAAATTCAGGTATTTCAAACCACCATGGAGTACGCATTGGTGTGGTGGTATCTAAATTAAGATTAGCTATATAAGTCTTTATATCTTCATTTTTTACTTCTTCTTTATTATTATTCTTTCCAATTTCTTCATTATATGAGAATTTGAAAGATGCATAGGCAATACCATCATGTTTGAAGGATCTAATTCGCACGACAATACCCTCAAAAGTCATCACTTTTATGGTTGAATCTAACTCACGCGTAAGTGAATTTATCGCGAACACGTCATTCCTCGTTTCTCCCTCTGGGCAATTATCACCAAGACAGTATCCTGGGTCCAACGGCAAAATCGTCGAGGATCTAGCTCCACTTATTTGTAAGTCTTGCAGTATGGTGCCGAACCTATTAATAATTAATTCCGATGCTAGTTCTTGATTATTAGGCGTATCCTCCAATTCAAAATACTCTTGGCCTTTTTCATTTTTGTATAGAGTATATGAATCTCCGTCAGCATGATTAACACTTACTGATTTTACTGCCTCTGCTGGAATATCAAAAAGACTTCGTTTAATCCAATTTGTTTTTATTGCAGATATATTAAGAACCCCATTTACTAGATAAGATTTTTCTTTTTCAGGCTCACGAACATAAAGACCAGAAGTATTCTTTGCTGAACTACTTAGTCTTGGTTTACCGACAATTACTTCAATAATTTTGTTTTTATTGGAATCAGCCAAAGTAAGTAATAACGAAGTTGTATCCTCAAATTCTGGCCCTTCAACACCCAGCCGATGATAAAGTCTAGGTAAAGCCGTCTTAGGCGCATTAATTTTAAGATCAGCAGCACCGAGTACAGTGCTTTTTATTTTATCCGGTAACGCAGGATATCCATCAAATTCATCTATACCCCAATTTCCAGACGGTTTGCCTGTCGCATCATTTTTACGAGTAAGATTAATCGAATCATTATAGCCTTTGATTGAGATATGATTTACAGATTCAATTTTTTTTGTTAGTTCGGGGAAAAAAGAAACTTTTTGTTTTTCTGATTGCGGCGCACGTAAATTTGCAAATATAGTCGCAGCAACAATAACGGTAATTGTAATCAAAGATAATACGATAAGTTTATTTTTAATCATTAGTAATAATTTATACTCGTTTATTAGCCCGATAGATTCCAATTATTAATGCTAGTAAAGTGATTAATAGTGGGATTAGTCCAATGTTAATGAATCTAAGTTGTGCCCCAAGTTTTTCAATATTCTTTCTTAGATCATGCTGAACACTACGCAGTTCCTTTCTCGTTGCTAGACGCTCATTTCTAAATTTTTCAATCTCTGTAGTTAATTTGTTATTTAGCAAATATGATTTTTCATTACCTTGTTCTTGCTGAAGCTTCTGTATTTTATTTTCGGTTTCTTCAAGCGCGACTTGCAATTTTTTTTCACGCTCACGAAATTTAGATTCTGCTTGCTTGCGTATAGCTTCAACTTTCTCAAACGGACGAGAATATTTTCCACGCCCACGTAAACTAATTAAATCAGTATTTCCAGAGAGATTCTCAATACTGTTGATTACAAAATCACCATTATTAGAGATAGGCTGTGGGACCGATACACCAAGCATATCTTGCTTACGAATCCAAAAGTGATCAGCAAGAATATCCGTGTCAGATATTAAAATGACATTGATATCTCCTTCACTAATAAAATTATCATCTATTAATTGTTGATTATCATTTTCTACAGGTAAACCGTCTGGGAATACTGTTTCTGCTTTACCTTTTATACGCGCCGCAATAAGAATTTCTTTTTCATCCGATTTAAAATTACTCAAAATAACGCTCGGGTCACGTTGAAAAAGAATCAAATCACGCTCTAACTTTGTTGATTGTTTTGAGGTTTGAATTAGTGGCGTTATTTCTATTTCTTTATCTTCAATAACTTCAATTGCCCCAACAGTCCCCATATGTAATAAATTTAATTCGCTGGTAGAAAAATCTTCGGCATTAAAGTTTTTTTCCGTCAGCCTTAACCATGGCAGGTAATCAATTTCTTGTGGGCCTCGAGGACTACTTGCTTGAACACGCATTGCGGCATTGATGTCTGCAACAATCTTCCCTTTACTTATCTCGAGTCCCCATTTTTCAAGCATTTCATCTAAGTAAGAATAAAGAATAGGCATAACATTTGGTGTGGATGCATCGGGCTGCGTTCTGTCTTGTTCAGCAAGAGGATCTAGAAAAATAATAGCTTTACCACCTCTTAACAAATATTGATCAATCGCATATAAAGTTTCTGTATTTAATTTCTTTGGGTGCACTAACATTAACACATCGATCTTTTTATCGAGCGCTTCAATATTTTCATTAAGGTTCACTACCTTAAAGAATTCTTTCATTGCATTAATCATGGTCCATGTTGGCGCAGTGGTATCTCCTTTTTTGCCAATAATCGGTAGTTGTGAATAAACACCAATAACACGTTTGTCAGGATAGGCAAGATTATAAATTAGTTTAGTTAAATCATATTCCAGCGCAGATTCACGATTAGTTTGAAAGAAGGGGATAACTTTCTCATCATCGGTTGAATTTGCACCAACCAATCCGAAATAAACTCTATCACTATTAGCATTAACAGAAACAGTTCTAAGGCCGCTGGCCACAGCCTGATCTTCTGCTTCAGAAAACGTTTCTGGTTCTATTATATTGAGTATTAACTTATCTTGAGCATGTGTTGCAAATTCTTCCAACATGTCTCTTACGCGAATTCCATAATTAGCCAGTAGTGGAAAATCATTTATTGTTTTTTGAGAGAAATAAAAATCGAGTTGGATAGGTTCTTCTAAATTGTTAAGGATATTTATTGTGCCATTTGACAGAGTAAATAATTTATTTTGAGTTAAATCGATACGCCACGTTGTAAGTGTAGTATTTGCAAGAATTATTGTGGCAATAAATAAAGATGCTGCAAGCACTAAACCTGTTCCAGAAATTACGCCACTTTTGATTGTATGTTTCATTATTTAATCTGCTTTCTTATTTTCAATAATTATGATGTTGACGTATAACCAAAAAGTGATTAATGCGGCAAAATAAATAAGATCGCGTATATCGATAACGCCTTTTTTTATAGATGTAAAATGAGTTAGAAAGCTAAAAGACGCAACTGCATCTACAACAGCTTGCGGAGCCCAGCTTTCAAATAAATCTAGCACCATCGGAAAACCGCTCAATATAAACATGAAACAAATTACAACGCTTATCACAAAGGAAATAACCTGACTTTTAGTTAAGGCAGATATACAAGACCCAATTGCCAGAAAACCACCCGCCATAATTAGACTCCCAATATAACTTGCCAGGACAACAGTGTTGTCAGGGTTACCCAGATAGTTAACCGTAATCCACATTGGGAAAGTTAGACTAAGAGCAATAGCTGTAAAACTCCATGCGGCAAGATATTTAGCAACCACTGTATCTGTGATTGATACTGGCAAAGTCATTAATAATTCGATAGTTCCACTTTTTCGTTCATCTGACCAAAGTCGCATCGATATAGCAGGAATCAAAAATAAATATAACCAGGGGTGGAATCGAAAAAAAGGCTCTAAGTCAGCTTGATTACTTTCATAAAAAGCACCAAGGTAAAATGTAAAGACACCAGTCATAAATAGAAATATTACGATAAAGACATATGCCACAGGCGTTACAAAATAACTAGTAAATTCTCGTTTATATATTGAAAGTAATCCGTTCATGATTTAGTAGGGTTTGAAATTGTTATATTACGAAAGGCATGATCAATATCATTTTTTTCTGATTTTGCGATAAGTTGTTCTGGTGTTCCGTCAAAAAGCAACTCACCCGATGAAATGATAATTGCACGAGTACAAACAGCATCAACTTCTTCAAGAATATGGGTTGATATGATGATTGCTTTTTCTTTCGACATTTTTTTGATTAAGTTTCTAACTTCGTGTTTCTGATTAGGGTCGAGACCATCAGTTGGTTCATCAAGAATTAATGTATTTGGATCGTGAAGTATTGCTTGAGCTAGCCCGACCCGACGTTTAAAGCCTTTTGATAAAGTTTCTATGCTTTGATCGATAACAGTCCCGATATTGATAGTTTCAATAACTTCATCAAGACGTTTTTTACGAATTGCCCCATTTAATTGTCGAATATCTGCGATAAAATTAAGAAAGTTTTTAACAGTCATTTCACCATAAGCTGGGGCACCTTCTGGGAGATAACCAATAGAGCGTTTAACGGATAAAGGATTTTCTAAAACATCGTGACCATTAACTTCAACAGTGCCACTTGTAGGCTCAAGAAAGCCAGTTATCATTTTCATGGTCGTTGATTTCCCCGCACCATTTGGCCCAAGGAAACCAAGAACTTCGCCGTGGCTGACATTAAATGAAACATTACGCACTGCGTGAATTGAACCAAAGGACTTGGTTAACGATTTAATTTTTATTGCTTCTGACATTATCTATATTAATTTATAAATTTAAGATTATTTATTATGTTAATAAACCAAATTGACGTTAAATCATGAGTGGTTTCCAATTATGCTCTGCATTTACGACCGCACTATTTTCCACAAAATAAGCGCGCCGTCAATTTCTCATATAGACGTAATATGTCTATAACAGTTCCAATTTATTAATAAAATGGCTTAATTAGCGTAGATTTTTCTGTTTTAGACGAAATAATGCTGAAATATCTTCATCGCCATAACCCTCATCTATTAATTGTTTATAGTGGATTAATGTCATTTCGATGATTGGTAATGTGTTCTCACTTATAGAGCGTATCATTGATTGGCAAATTGAAAGGTCTTTCTGATGCAAACCTAGTTTAAATCCGGGTTTAAACTCACCTGATAACATCGTCTTCCCGCGATGGTTTAGGAACCAGTTACTGGCAGCACCAACTGAAACAATGTCTATAACCTTGTTCATAGGTAAACCCATTGCCTCGCCAAATGCTAAAGCCTCTGTTACTGCCTGATTTATTCCCGCTGCCATGATTTGATTAACTGCTTTAGTTGCTTGGCCGGAACCGTTAGCACCGATATGAACAATATTTTTAGCAATGACATTTAAAATGGGGCGTGCTTTGCCTAGAATTTTTTCATCACCACCCACCATCATTGCTAGTGTTGCATTTTTGGCGCCTTCAACACCACCGGAGACAGGCCCATCAAGAAAATTTGAATTTACATTACGTAATAAGTTTGCTGCTTCTTTTGCTGTATTTGCACTAACAGTTGATGTATCGATAACAATACTATTAGCATTTATGCCAGTCTTCATTTCATTAACTATTTCAAGAACATCAGTATCACGCGATACACTAATAATAATAAGCTCACACTGCTTAGCTAATTCACTAGGCGAAATCGATACCGAACAAGCAAATTCTTTTCTAAACAATTCTGATTTTGTTAAAGTCCGATTAAAAACAGTTTCTAATAAACCAGCCTTGGCAAGATTTCTTGCCATATGTGTACCCATTGCCCCAAGCCCAATAAAACCAGTTTTCATTTTTTGTACCCCAGATTATTTTTTGTTTAATAGTCTAAAAGATTATGTATGCGTCAAATAATGTTTAGCAATAACTTCAGCCACACAACATGTAATCTTTTTTGCAGCAGGAATATGTAAAAATTCATTTGGACCATGCGCATTAGAACCTGGGCCAAGTACTCCAGTAATTAAAAATTGTGCTTCAGGAAATTTTTTACCGAGCATACCCATAAAAGGAATTGACCAACCTTCACCCATATGGACTGCTGGCTTATTAAAATAATTTTTTGATGCATCATTTAAGGCTTTTTCTAACCATGGGGATATATCAGGCGCCATCCAGCCATCAACGGCCCAATCAAGTTTAAAAGAAATCTTTGCTCCATTAGGAGGATTATTTAATAACAGTTCTTCAAGTTGTTTGCTGACACGTTTAGCATTACATGTGGGCGGTAGTCGCATTGATAATTTAATTGATGTGAATGGACGGAGTACATTACCCGCATCATTAATTTCAGGTAAACCGCTGGCACCAAGATAAGATAAAGCTGGCCGCCAACTTCGGTTTAGGATTAATTCTACCAGATCATCAGTGACAGGCCGCATGCTGTCTTTCATTGGAAAGCGTTCGTATATGTTCTTGTTTAGCACATTAGCCGCATGTTCTGCCTGCTGAATACGTTTGCTCGGAATATCAACATAAAAATCCTTAGCGAGTATTTGCCCGGAAATTGGGTCTTCAATACGGTCAATTAATTGCCTTAGTATTCGAAAACTAGAAGGGACAATACCACTAATATCACCAGAATGAATGCCTTCATCAAGCACTTCCACCTTTAGTTCTCCTCCGACCAGACCGCGCAATGATGTAGTTGACCAGAGTTGATCATAATTACCACATCCCGAGTCTAAACAAATGACCAATTCAGGTTTTCCAAGTTGATCGCTTAAATAATCAATATAGAAAGGAAGATCGTAGCTACCACTTTCTTCGCATGCTTCTATAATCACAACACAACGAGCATGAGGAATATTTTGATCGCGTAGTATTTTGATTGCCAATAAGGAAGTAAATAGCGCATAACCATCATCTGCACCCCCACGGCCATAGAGCTTATTTTCTTTTAAAACCGGCTCCCAAGGACCAAGCCCTTCCTTCCAACCTTTCATTTCTGGTTGTTTATCAAGATGTCCGTACAGCAGTATTGTATTTTCAATATCACCAGGGATATCTATATAAATGAGGGGGGTACGCTTTGGTAGACGAACTACATCGAGCTTCATTCCTTCGATATTTTGACGTTGACTCCATGCAGCAAATTGCTCAACAACTTGATCCATGTATCCGTTTTTTTGCCAATCAGGATCAAAAGCAGGGGATTTATTTGGGATACGAATGTATTCCACTAGTTCGGGAATTATTGAGTTTCCCCATTCTTCGTTAGTCAATGAGACTGCTAAATCTTTATTTATATCTTGCATGACAATTTAATTGATTTGAGTTTCATGTATTTCATCTTTCCAATACAATTTAACTAATTCATTATAATTTAAATAGTATATTTTTTTTCAGATTTACTTAATTTTTTATGATTCGAGAATTTAAAAATAAATTTCCTAATATTCATCCAACAGCATATATCGATGATTCCGCTGTTATTATTGGAGATGTTATCGTTGGCAAAGATAGCTCGCTTTGGCCAATGACAGTTGTTCGTGGAGACGTTCAAGCAATTAAGATTGGAAAATGTACTAATATTCAGGACGCTTGTGTATTACACGTTACGCATGATGGAGAATTTTCTCCTGGGGGTGCGCCTTTATTGGTAGGCGATAGTGTCACAGTGGGACATCGAGCAACATTACACGCATGTACTATCGGTAATTTATGTTTAATTGGGATGTCAGCTACTATAATGGACGGCGCGGTTTTGGAAGACAAGATTATTATAGGCGCGGGTAGTCTTGTTCCAGCAGGGAAGCAACTTGAGTCGGGTCACTTATATGTGGGTAGCCCAGTAAAAAAGATAAGACCAATAAATCAAAACGAAATGGCTTTTTTGAAATATTCAGCTGAGCATTACGTTAAGCTAAAAGAATTGCATAAAAACTCATAAAATAACACTATTTTTATAAATGACCTGCTCCAATTATTACGCGCATCTAATTTTTTAATGATTTCACCTTACATTCTTATGGGTAATGGCTAGAATATGCCGCGTTATGCTTAAACATTCCGAAACATTTGATGTGATTGTTGTTGGTGGCGGTCATGCCGGAACCGAAGCTGCGCTTGCGTCATCAAGAATGGGAGTAAAAACATTATTATTGACTCATAGCATTGATACTTTGGGGCAGATGTCTTGTAATCCGGCAATTGGCGGTATTGGCAAAGGACATCTCGTTAAAGAGATTGATGCAATGGGAGGTTTAATGGCCCATGCCGCAGATTTGAGCGGTATACAGTTCCGCGTTCTTAATTCTCGTAAGGGTCCAGCAGTTCGCGCAACACGAGCACAAATTGATCGCTCTCTTTATAAAAAGGCTGTTCGTCCTGTCTTGGAACACCAAAAGAATTTATTTATTTTCCAGCAATCTGTCGATGATCTATTGGTTGAAGGGGAGCAGGTCAGAGGAGTGGTGACAAAAATCGGATTAAAGTTTTTTGCGCCATCAGTTATTTTGACTGTGGGTACGTTTTTAGGCGGCAAGATTTTTATTGGCGATAATCAGCATCAAGGAGGGAGAGCTGGTGAGAAACCTTCAATCGCATTAGCTAAGCGTCTAAGAGAATTGCCATTTAACGTCGGTAGATTGAAAACCGGGACTCCTCCACGTATTGATGGGAGCACCATTGATTATAAAAGATGTGGCGTCCAATTTGGCGATAACCCAATTCCCGTATTTTCTTTTATTGGCGATATCACCGAACATCCACAACAGATACCTTGCCATATAACTTTTACCAATGAATCCACCCACGAAATTATTCGTGATGCATTAGAACGCTCTCCAATGTATAACGGAACAATCGAAAGTAAGGGCCCGCGCTATTGTCCTTCTATAGAAGACAAGGTTGTTCGTTTTTCTAGTAAGAATTCCCATCAAATTTTTATAGAGCCGGAAGGATTGAATACCAGAGAAGTTTATCCGAATGGCATTTCAACCTCATTGCCCTACGATGTGCAGCTTAAGTTGATACGTTCAATTAAGGGATTTGAAAATTCTCATATTACACGCCCAGGTTATGCAATCGAGTATGATTTTTTTGATCCTCGGGATTTGTACCCATGGCTTGAAACTAAATTTATTAAAGGTTTATTTTTTGCGGGTCAAATTAACGGAACAACTGGTTATGAGGAGGCCGCTTCACAAGGATTATTAGCTGGTTTAAATGCAGGACTTAGAAATAATGAAAAAGATCCTTGGTATCCTCGGCGAGATGAAGCTTATCTTGGTGTGTTGGTCGATGATTTAATTACTATGGGGGCGACTGAGCCTTATAGAATGTTTACTAGCCGTGCTGAATATCGTTTGATGCTACGTGAAGACAATGCTGACCTTCGTTTAACCGAACACGCTAATAAATTAGGTTTGATCAATGAAAAACATTGGAGATTATTTAATAAAAAACGTGATGCCATTGAAAAAGAATCTAACCGTTTAGAAAAGATATGGGTAGGATCCAAGTCGTTTCCTATTGAAGTTGCTGAAAAATTTCTCGGCAAAACAATACGAAAAAATACAAATCTTTTAGGATTATTAAAACGCCCAGATTTCAATTATTACGATATTTCAAAATTACCCAATATTGGTATACCAGAGATTGATCCAAAGGTAGCTGAGCAAGTTGAAGTACAGGCCAAGTACTCAGGGTATATTAAACGTCAAGAGGAAGAAGTTGAACGTAATCTGCAACATGAAGAAACTACAATGCCGGAAAATATTGATTACACAAAGGTGAGGGGTTTATCTGCCGAAGTCATCGAAAAACTTTCTAAGCATCGCCCAGTTAGTCTCGGGCAGGCATCACGTATTCAAGGAATAACGCCAGCAGCAATATCTTTATTGCGAATTCATTTAAAGAGACAATTATTACTGCTTAAGCAAAGCGCCTAACGCTATAGAGAAAATTTATGCAAGACCTTCTAGAGGATGAGCTCAATAATTTGGGTCTTATTCCTGAACAATGCCCATGCGATGAATATTTAATTTATATTCAATTATTGGAAGAGTGGAATCAAACCTATAACCTAACAGCTATAAAAGAACCCAAGCAAATAATCACGCGCCATATTATTAATTCCTTATCAGTTTTACCGTATATCAAAGGTATGCATTGTTTGGATGTTGGGACGGGAGCTGGTTTACCGGGGATTGTTTTGGCGTTGGCTCAGCCAGATAAAAAATGGGTGTTACTGGATAATTCTCAAAAGAAAGTTCGGTTTCTTCGGCATGTAAAACACCAGCTTCGCATAGATAATATTGAGATTATTCGATCGCGTATAGAGGGATATGCGCCAACTATCAGTTTTGATACAGTGATTTGTCGAGCTTTTGCGCCATTGAAACGATTGTTGCAACAGACAGGACATCTAGTTACATCTAGTAATCAATTGTTAGCAATGAAGGGGGAAGCAGTCGATGATGAAATTCAGGTATTAACCGAGCATAATTTTCAAATCAAGATTTTTGACCTACCTTCATCAGATTTGGGAGCGAAATCGAAACTTGTGAAAATTCAGAAATTGAATTGAAATCTCTTGCGCATGGCAGTTCAGGCTCAATATGATAGAGTGTATCTTTGAATTTTGGTATCAAAATCACGGTAATTTAATGGGTAGAATTATTGCAGTTGCCAACCAAAAAGGCGGTGTAGGGAAGACAACAACAAGCGTGAATCTCGCTGCATCATTAGCAGCGACAAAACGACGTGTTTTATTGGTTGATCTAGACCCACAAGGTAACGCAACGATGGGTAGCGGTATTGATAAACAACATCTTGAAATTTCAAGCTATGATTTGCTAATGAGTGATAAGCACGTAAACGAAATTGTTGTCGATTCCCCAGAAGGAAAATATGATTTAATACCAAGCAATTCTGATTTAACTGGCGCAGAAGTGGGGCTTTTGGATGAAATAGCGAGAGAACTTAGATTAAGAAATGCTCTAGAGACGGTCAAAGATACTTATGATTTTATTCTTATTGATTGCCCTCCTTCTCTAAATATGTTGACAGTAAATGCGTTAGTAGCGGCAAATTCAGTTATGATTCCGATGCAGTGTGAATATTATGCTTTGGAAGGTTTATCAGGATTATTAGAAACTATTGAGAAGATACGCAAACATTTAAATTCAAATCTCAAAATAGAAGGTTTATTAAGAACAATGTATGACCCTCGAAATAATCTAGCTACTCAGGTATCTGCTCAATTAATTGAGCATTTTGGAGAAAAAGTTTATCGCACAATCATTCCTAGAAATGTCAGATTGGCCGAAGCGCCGAGCCATGGTCTGACAGCTTTAACATATGATAAATCTTCAAGTGGCGCAGTTGCCTATTTAGCCTTAGCCGGAGAGATACTAAGACGACAAGGTTTAGCCGCATAGAACGAAGATAACTAAATTAATAACGAATATGACTGCAAAAAAACGTGGATTAGGTAAAGGTCTCGATGCTCTATTAGGGGTAGGCAGTGATGTAAACCTGACATCTTCCAGCGAGAGCAGTGCACTGAAAATGCTGGCGATAGATCTTGTAAAGAGGGGCCAACATCAACCAAGGCAAGATTTTAATCAAGATGCTTTAAATACTCTTGCCGACTCTATTCAAACTCAGGGTATAGTGCAGCCAATTTTGGTACGGCCTGTGGCTGATGGAAATTCTTACGAAATTGTTGCGGGCGAACGTCGTTGGCGCGCAGCACAAATAGCTGGTCTTCATGATGTCCCTGTTATCATTAAAAACGTTACAGATCATGAGGCGATGTGCTTGGCATTAATCGAGAATATTCAGCGGCAGGATCTAAACCCATTGGAAGAAGCTGGAGCCCTTGAGCGTTTAATTAATGAATTTGAAATGACACATGATGCGGTAGCAGAAGCAGTTGGACGTTCACGACCAACGGTGACTAATTTATTAAGGTTATTAGAATTAGATAGTAGTGTTAAAAAGATGTTGGAAGGACGTAAACTCGATATGGGGCACGCAAGAGCACTACTTCCGTTAACGTTAGCCCAGCAATCAGAGGTAGCATCAAAAATAGTAAAACAGGGCCTTTCAGTTAGAGCAACAGAGAATTTGGTTAAACAATATTTGGCTGGATACAAGAAAAATAATTCTAAAAATAGCCCCAAAGATCCGAATATTAGCAGGCTGGAGAATGATTTATCCCAACGATTAGCTACTAAGGTTTCAATTGCACATCAATCTACTGGCCGAGGAAAATTACAGATTAATTATAATTCGCTAGCAGAGCTTGAAGGAATACTCAAACGATTAGATTAAATAAATTAGCCACGCGGTCATTGATCATTGTAAGTTAGATATTTATACTTTCTCTCCCTTTAATGATGTACGAGGGTAGTTTGCGTCTCACTGGTACTCCCTTACCAGAAACGCGGTAGTTTATTTTTGAGGTAGTGCGAAATATGGGGACGGACGAAATAATAAGAAATCGCGCTATTGTTAGTAAGTTGTTGATATTTGAGATGATCACAGTGATGCTGACTGGGTTTATTGTATATATACTTTCCAGTCTTGAGTTTACATATTCTGTTATTTTAGGTGGTTTTGCTTACATTTTGCCAAATGCAATTTTTGCTAAGCTCTCATTAAAAATATCAGCGACAAATTCAAGCAATATCTTGATTTGGCTCTATGTTGGCGAGGCAGTGAAGATTGCAACAACAATTGTTTTTTTTGCGCTCTCCTTTTTATTGTTTGAGATGTTAAATTTTGGATTAATGATTCTTACTTATGGCTTAGTGTTGTTGGTAAATTTAATAGGATTGTCAATTTTTGTGAATAAATAAATAATTTTAGAGTAATGAATTAATGACGGGCGAAGCAACAATAACATCAAAATCGTATATTACGCATCATTTGCAGAATTTGGTTTATGGGGAATTACCAGCCGGCTACGAAAGGGATGGACATATTCTCGAAGAAGCTACCTGGACCCTCGCTCATAATCACGAAGAAGTTGTTGAGATGGGTTTTTGGTCATTCAATGTTGATAGTTTAGGTTGGTCAATTTTTCTTGGGGCAATATTTAGTTTTTTCTTTTATCGTGTTGCTAAGAATGTAAGCGAAGGGACTCCAACTGGGTTTTCTAATTTAGTTGAAATGATATTTGAATTTGTTGATAACAGCGTGAAAGACATATTTCATAGCAACAATAAACTTATTGCGCCGATGGCACTAACTGTTTTTGTTTGGGTATTCTTAATGAATACAATGGATTTAGTCCCAGTTGATTGGTTACCAGTATTAGCGCAGTGGATAACTGGAAATCCACATTTTTATTTCAAGGTTGTACCAACAACTGATCCGAATATAACCTTTGGTTTATCGTTGACTGTTTTCGCAATGATTATATTTTACAGTATCAAGATGAAGGGTCTGGGAGGTTTCACATCGGAGCTTACTATGCATCCTTTCTCTTCAAAAAATATGTTTGTTCAAATTTTGTTTATTCCTGCAAATTTTTTGTTGGAATTTGTTGGCCTGATTGCAAAGCCTGTTTCATTGGCATTGCGTTTGTTCGGTAATATGTATGCAGGTGAAATGATATTTATTTTGATTGCATTATTACCATTTTGGATACAGTGGAGCCTGTCTCTTCCATGGGCAATATTTCATATTTTGATTGTATTATTACAGGCTTTTATTTTCATGATTTTGGTAATCGTTTATATGGATATGGCTCACCAAAAGGATCATTAATAAAAAACTTTAGGAGTACTAGAAATGAATGAAGCAACATCAATGTTATATTTGGCGGGTGCGGTTTTAATGGGTTTGGGCGCGCTTGGCGCGGCTGTAGGTATTGGTATTCTGGGGGGGCGTTTTTTAGAAGGTGCCGCTAGACAGCCAGAGCTTATCCCCATGCTAAGAACGCAGATGTTCATTGTTATGGGTCTTGTAGATGCGGTACCAATGATTGCTGTTGGTATCTCAATGTACATCTTATTTGCTGTCGC
>CAJWQR010000032.1 GCA_913045195.1 uncultured Legionellales bacterium
TTATTTTATAGAGGATGTCGTGATGTCAGATAAACAAAGTCAATTGTTTGGTATGTAAGAAGGGATTAGCATAGATCACAAGGTATATTAGTTATGTATAAATATGATAATTACGACCATGCAATCGTCAATGAGCGAGTACAACAATTTCGCGACCAGACCCGTCGTTTTTTAGCGGGCGATTTAAGCGATGATGAATTTCGTCCATTACGTTTGATGAATGGGCTCTATATTCAGACTCATGCGCCTATGTTAAGAGTCGCTATACCATATGGTTTGTTATCTAGTAAACAACTTAGAATGCTTGCGCATATTTCAAGAAAATATGATAAGGGATATGGTCATTTTAGTACGCGACAAAATATACAATTTAATTGGCCGGCACTTGAGACAGTTCCGGATATTCTAGCGGATCTGGCAACTGTAGAAATGCATGCCATACAGACTAGTGGTAATTGCATACGGAATACAACATCAGATCAGTTCGCAGGTATAGCAAAAGACGAACTTGAGGATCCAAGACCGTATTGCGAGATCATAAGACAATGGTCTACATTTCATCCGGAATTTTCATTTTTACCAAGAAAGTTCAAGATTGCAGTATCAGGATCCGAAGGTGATCGTGCTGCAGCTCAGGTTCATGATATTGGATTGTATTTAGTGAGCAATCAAAAGGGCGAAGTAGGTTTTAGTGTTTTTGTTGGCGGTGGTTTAGGAAGAACTCCTTATATCGGCAAATGCATTAGGAATTTTCTTGAAAAGAAATATTTACTGTCATACATAGAGGCGATATTACGTGTCTATAATCGTTTTGGGCGTAGGGACAACATCTATAAAGCGCGTATTAAAATATTAGTTAATGCCGTTGGCAAAGAAGAGTTTGGCAAACAAGTTGAAGCGGAATGGGAGCATATTAAAGAAGGTGTTTTAAAGCTTGAGCAAAAAGATATTGACCATGCCCAATCTTTCTTTACCTCTCCAACTTACGATGAAGATGCTGTTGATGTAAATAGTTTCAACGAAGCGAAAAAATCTAATAGTGCTTTTTCAAATTGGGCGGGAAGAAATTTGTATCCACACAAAATACCCGGTTACGAGGCTGTGGTGATTTCACTAAAAGCCCCTAAGATTGCACCGGGAGATGCCACTGATGAGCAGATGGATTTTATAGCAGATTTGTCAGATCAATATAGTTTCGGAGAGATTATTGTCACTCATGATCAGAATCTTGTGCTACCCAATGTTAAGCAAGCTGATTTATTCTCTTTATGGGAAAAATTAGAAACTCAAAATCTTGCTACATCTAATATTGGACTTTTAACAGATATGATTTGTTGTCCCGGATTAGATTTTTGTTCGTTAGCTAATGCGGGCTCAATACCAATAGCAAAACAAATTAATGAAAAATTTGATGACATGGATTACTTGCATGATATAGGCGATATAAAAATAAAAATGTCAGGATGTATGAATGCCTGCGGACATCATCATGTTGGGCATATTGGAATTCTTGGTGTTGATAAGAAAGGCGAGGAATTTTATCAATTAACGCTGGGTGGTTCAGCAGAAAATGATGCATCTTTGGGTGATCGTCTCGGTCCCGCAGTAGAAAAAAAAGAAGTTGCCAATGTGATCGGGAAATTACTTGATGTTTATGTTGGCCTACGCCAAGAAAATGAACGTTTTCTTGATACTTATCGCCGAGTAGGTATTAGGCCTTTTAAGGAAAATGTTTATGCGAGTAATTAAAGATAAGTCAATTATCGATGATGAATGGTCATTGATACGCAAACTTGATAGTTCAGCCTCAATCCCTGAAGGCAGTGTTATTTTGCCATTTTCATTTTGGCAGGCTAATCGCGATATACTTTTGAAAAGTAAAAAAAACCATGCTATTTGGATTGATGGCTCAATTGAAACAGAATCTTTAGTCGATGATTTAGAATTCTTTTCAATTATTGCTTTGGATTTTCCTACATATAAAGATGGACGTTCATATTCACATGCACGTCTTTTACGTGAACGTTATGGGTACAAAGGCGAACTAAGGGCAATTGGTGATGTTTTACAAGATCAATTATTTTTTATGCAGCGTTGCGGTATTGATTGTTTCCAAATACGTGATGATAAAGATATTGAGCAAGCACTTAATAGTTTTGAAGCTTTTAGTATGTGTTATCAAGCCGCGGCCGATGATGCAGTACCAATTCATAAACAACGCAAATTTAAATAGTTAGTACCGTGACCGAGGGTTTATTGAGGGCATCATCGTTCTGAAAACCCTGAACTAAAAGAACTTTCTGACCTTTCAAAGCAAGTTTTTTTTCAACGACTATATTACGGGCTAAATCACTAAAATTTGTTTCTTCTATATCGTTAGAAAGCACAGGCACGATACCCCAGTGCATTAAAATTTTTTGACATACATCCATAGTTTTAGTTATTGCAATCACAGGTGCGGCTGGTCTAGCCGAGCTCATAGTCGCTGCCGACATACCACTTTTAGAAATAACAACAACAGCACGTACTCTGAGATCATGGGCCAGTTGGGACATCGAATTAGCTATTGCATCCCAAATCGGGATTGCTGCTTTACTGGAGTCATACCTGACTTTTGATCCATAGGCATTATTTGTCCATAGATATGATTCTGTTTGTCTGGCTATTCGATCCATCATTTTTACCGCATCTACTGGAAAAGCGCCTACTGCTGTTTCCCCGGATAGCATAATGGCATCAGTACCCAGTGTTACTGCATAGGCAACATCCGTTACTTCGGCACGAGTCGGTCTTGCATTTTCGATCATCGATTCTAACATCTGAGTTGCTACGATAACGGGCTTAAATTTTTTGCGGGCTAAATCAATTAATTGGTGTTGAGCAACAGGGACTTGTTCCGGGTTAAGTTCAACACCCAAATCACCGCGTGCGACCATAATCCCATCAGCAGCTTCAAGTATTTCATCAGCATTATCTAGTGCCTCGGGTTTTTCGATTTTAGCAATTATCAGTGCGTTACTGGAATGTGCGTTGATTAATTCTTTTAAATCTTGAATGTCTGATGCTGAACGGACAAATGAAAGCGCCAGAAAATCAACACCTAAGTCAAGAGCTAACTTAGCATCGGCTTTATCTTTCTCAGTTAATGATGGTACAGATACTTTAACGCCGGGAAGATTGATCCCCTTATGATTGCTTAATACCCCGCCATAAACAACAGTACACTCGATCTCTGTATCAATGATTTTATTAACTTTAAATTCAAGTGTGCCATCTGCAAGTAAAATACGATCATCTACCTCAACATCTTTTGCTAATTCTGAGTATTGAGAGGGAATCAAATCTGATGTTCCAATAGTATCACGTGTTGTTACAACCACTGACTGATTGTTTTTTAATTCTATTTTGTCATTTCTAAATTTGCCCGTACGTATTTTTGGGCCACAGAGATCAGCTAAAATACCAACGGTTGTATTTAGTTCTTTTGCAACTTTACGTATTCGTGCGTAGGTTTCTTTATGGTAACTGTGATCACCATGCGAGAAGTTTTGCCTAAAAATATTTACACCTGCATTAATCAAGTTTTTGATTTGTTCGGGCTTACTACTCGCAGGCCCAAGGGTAGCAATTATTTTTGTACGACGAATTTTTAGTGAGTTGATTTGAGTATCAATCAATTTAATAGGGTTCCTTAAAGTATAGGATAGAAAATATTGATTATTTATCGATTTTAAATTTTTTACTAAAAAGGAATATCTTCATCAAAATCATCAACTGGTGATTCAGCTAATGGCTGGGTTTGTTTTGGTGAACTATCAACTGGACTATCAGGAGCAGGATCTTTATTAGGCGCGGGTTCTTTATTAGCTGAGGCGCCACTTCGACCTCCAAGCATCTGCATTTCATTAGCTACGATTTGTGTTGTGTAGCGATCATTTCCTTCTTTATCTTGCCACTTGTTGGTTTGGAGTCGACCCTCAACGTAAACTTGCGAGCCTTTATGTAAATATTCACTGACAATTTCGGCAAGTCGACCGAAAAATACGACGCGATGCCATTCGGTTCGTTCTTGTTGCTCTCCACTGTCTTTGTCGCGCCATGATTCAGCTGTAGCTAGACTAACATTAGCAACGGCCTTCCCATTTCCGCTATACCTTACTTCCGGATCATTACCTAGATTACCAATTAGCGTGACTTTATTTACACCCCTTGCCATTGTGAGTATCTCCCGATGTTTATAATGTGTAAGCCATAATTATACCACCCACTTTTCTGTTGGTATTCTCGCTTCAGACCGCTTCTTCTTCAAGTTCATTTTTACCCAGGTTTTCATTTTTAGAGAAAAATAGTATCAGCAATAACCACAAAAAAGTGATAAACAGGCAAAATAAATGAACACTTGTCAGGCTAAATTGCTGATAAAAGAAACCACCTGCCAGCCCACCGATGAAAATTCCAATAAATTGTGAAGTTGAATAAACACCTAACGCGGTACCTTTTGTATTTTTTTGGGTAGTTTTCGAAACTTTCGAGGGCAACAATGCTTCTAGGTAATTAAAAGCACCAAAGAATAAAACTAAGAAAATAATAATCAAATTTAAGCTCAAACCAAATAATGCTAGACCAATCTGAGAAAGCATGATTAATAAAATACTTAGAATCAGAAATAAATTTTCTTTTTTAAGTCGTTCTCCAAACATAATGAAGGGCACCATAATGAATAAGGATATGAATATAGCGGTTAGATAAACTTGCCAATGAGATATAGTAGCTAGTTGCATACTATCTCTTAGGGTAATAGGTATGGCGACAAAGTTTGCCATCAATATTAGATGAGATGAAAAAATACTAATGTCGAGTTTTATTAGGGAGGTGTTAACTAAAACTGATTTTATATCCCTTAAATTAGGCGGATTAACGTTTTGCACCTTTTTTGGGGGGCTTGGAACAATTGTTAATAAAGTTATTATTGCTAGGATTGATAGGCAAACACTAAGATAAAATAAACCCTTTATTCCGATGTACGCATACAGTATAGGGCCTAAGATAAAGGCAATGGAAAATGCAGCACCTATACTGACACCTATGCAGGCCATGGCCTTGGTTCTGAATTCTTTTCTGGTTAAATCAGCAGCGAGCGCCATTAGTGCTGCTGCAACTGCACCGGCACCTTGGAGCGCACGCCCGATTAATAAACCATGTACTGAGTCTGCCGTTGCTGCAATTAAACTGCCTATTCCGAAGATAATCAGCCCCAGCACAATAATTGGTTTTCTGCCCCATCGGTCTGATAGCATGCCAAATGGAATTTGTAGGCTGGCTTGTGTCAAACCGTAAATACCCAGTGCTAAACCTAGTAACTGCGGTGTCGCATGCATGTAAGTATTTTTTGAGAGACTGAGAACCGGCAATACCATAAAAAGCGGTAACATTCGCAAAAAGAATACTGATGCGAGTGATAAAGCAGCTTTTAATTCTGCAGCTGACATAGACACTGAATTCATTTAATAGAACTTAATTTGGATTGAGATCAAAAAAGGATTTATATTAGCAGGTTGTTTCTAAAATAGTGAAATATTTATAAATGGATACGATTCGTATACGTGGTGCTCGAACTCACAATCTAAAAAATGTAGATCTCGATATTCCTCGGGACAAATTAGTTGTTGTCACTGGAATTTCCGGCTCAGGAAAATCATCTTTGGCATTTGATACTATTTATGCTGACGGACAAAGACGTTATGTCGAATCATTGTCTGCCTATGCAAGACAATTTCTCTCGATGATGGAAAAACCAGATGTCGATCATATCGAAGGATTGTCACCGGCTATTTCTATTGAACAAAAAAGCACTTCTCATAACCCCAGATCAACAGTAGGGACAATAACGGAGATTTATGATTATTTGCGTTTGTTATTTGCGCGAGTTGGCGTCCCGCATTGCCCAATTCATCAGATTCCACTGGCAGCACAGACCATCTCACAGATGGTGGATTTGATTTTAAATCGTAAAGAAGAAGAACGTTTAATGTTGTTAGCTCCGGTTATACAGGAACGTAAAGGGGAACATATTCAAATAATTGAGCGTCTTCGTGCCGAAGGTTTTATTCGTGCTCGTATCAATGGCGAAATTATTGAACTTGATCAGGCACCGAAACTTGCGTTACGTAAAAAACATACAATAGAGGTTGTTGTTGATCGTTTCAAAGTTAGAGATGATCTTCGTTTACGTTTATCAGAGTCATTTGAAACAGCATTACGCCTATCGGAAGGTACCGCACTTATCGTGCCTATGGATTCTGATAGTAAGTCCTCCGAGCAATTATTTTCTTCTCGCCATGCCTGTAAAAAATGCGGCTACAGTTTAAATGAGTTAGAACCGAGGTTATTTTCTTTTAATAATCCAGCAGGTGCATGTCAAAAATGTGATGGGCTGGGAGTAATTCAATATTTTGATCCTACTAAAGTTGTTCAAAATATTGAGTTAAGTTTACCAGGCGGGGCGATAAAAGGTTGGGACAGAAGAAATATTTATTATTTTCAGATGATTAATTCAATCGCGTCTCATTATAAATTTAATATCGATACACCATTCAAAGAACTTCCAAATAATATACAAGATATTCTTTTATATGGTAGTGGCGATGAAGAAATTAAGTTTGAATATTTACGAAGTGAGAAAAAAACAGTTGTTCGTAAACATTCTTTCGAAGGTGTTATACCGAATTTACAGCGTCGTTATCTTGAAAGTGAATCGGCAATGGTGAGAGAAGAATTATTAAAATATCAACACCATAAACCATGCCCAGCTTGTTCTGGAACACGATTAAATGAATCCGCGCGTAATGTACTAATTGAAGGCATTACATTACCAAATATTACAGCGATGTCTGTTAGTAAAGCTAAATTATTTTTTGAGTCATTAGTATTAACTGGGGCTCGAGGAAAGATTGCATCAAAAATTTTAAAAGAGGTTAATGACAGGCTTATTTTTTTAGTCAATGTCGGATTAAATTACCTGACGCTTGATCGCAGTGCCGAAACGCTATCTGGTGGGGAGGCACAACGTATTCGATTAGCAAGCCAGATAGGCGCAGGCCTAGTCGGTGTTATGTATATTCTTGATGAACCTTCTATTGGGTTACATCAGAGAGACAATAAGCGTTTACTGAAGACATTATTCCATCTACGGGATTTAGGAAATACTGTCATCGTAGTTGAGCACGATGAGGAAGCAATAAATGCAGCTGATCATGTTATCGATATTGGCCCGGGTGCGGGCGCGCATGGTGGACAAATTGTTTCGCAAGGCACCCCTAAAGAGATTGCTATGGATAAAAAATCACTAACTGGTCAATATTTAGCCGGCAAAAAAGAAATACCAATTCCAGAACATCGCACACCTTTTAATCAAAAAAATGTTTTAGAATTAAAGGGAGCAAGCGGTAACAATCTAAAGCGAGTGAATCTTACGATACCAGTTAGCTTAATGACCTGTATCACTGGTGTATCAGGCTCAGGAAAATCAACTTTAATTAATGATACGCTCTATCAAATCGTTGCACGTGATATAAATCGTGCCAACACTAGTCCAGCAGTTCATAAATCAATTAATGGTTTAGAACATTTTGACAAGGTTGTTGATATTAATCAGAGTCCAATCGGTCGTACGCCAAGGTCAAACCCCGCAACATACACCGGTCTATTTACACCAATTCGCGAATTATATGCAGCGACTCCTGAGGCACGGTCTCGCGCTTATAAAATGGGGCGGTTTAGTTTTAATGTTAAAGGTGGGCGATGCGAAGCATGCCAAGGCGATGGATTAATCAAAGTTGAAATGCACTTCTTACCTGATATCTACGTTCCTTGTGATACGTGCAAAGGCAAAAGATATAACCGTGAGACATTGGATATTCGTTACAAGGGTAAAAATATACATGAAACACTTGAGATGAGCGTGGAAGAGGCAAGAACATTTTTTGATGCTGTCCCAGTTCTTGCACGCAAATTACAGACATTAATGGATGTTGGACTGTCTTACATTAAACTAGGACAAAATGCGACGACTCTTTCTGGCGGAGAAGCGCAAAGAGTAAAACTTTCAAAGGAACTATCAAAAAGAGATACAGGTAAAACACTTTATATTCTTGATGAGCCAACAACGGGTCTTCATTTTCATGATATCCAACAGTTACTTAATATACTTCATCGATTAAAAAGTCATGGCAATACAGTGATTGTGATTGAACACAATCTTGATGTAATTAAGACCGCTGATTGGATTGTTGATCTTGGTCCGGAAGGCGGTGATGGCGGTGGAGAGATTATCGCATTTGGTTCGCCGGAAGAATTGGCCGAACATCCTACATCGCATACGGGAAAATTTTTAAAAAAAATACTGAGTAAATCGAGCATTAATGATAGCGTTAATCTGGTGAAGGCTTCTTAAAAATTATTTAATACATAACGTAGGGGGAGTTTGTTTTATGGGTGTTTTGATATGCGGGTCTATGGCATATGACCATATCATGGTTTTTCAAGACCAGTTTAAGAATCATATCCTTCCGGATAAGGTACATATTCTAAACGTTTCTTTTCTTGTTCCTGAGATGCGCCGGGAATTTGGCGGATGCGCCGGCAATATCGCTTATAACTTGAACTTATTAGATCCCTCAATCGCATTACCTATGGCGACCGTTGGAAAGGACTTTGATTCTTATGCATATTGGATGGACAAACACAATATTAATCGAAAATATATAAAAATTATTGAAGACGCATTTACCGCACAAGCATTTATAACAACTGACATGGATGATAATCAAATTACAGCCTTTCATCCTGGGGCCATGAATCATTCTCAAGAAAATAATATTAGCAATGTTCAATCTTGCCGTTTAGGAATTGTTTCACCTGATGGTCGTGATGGCATGTTGAAACACGCACAACAGTTTGCCGATAAAAATATTCCTTTTATCTTTGACCCAGGGCAAGGTATGCCGATGTTTAATGGGGAAGAACTTAGCCAATTTATTGAGCAGGCAACTTGGGTAACGGTTAATGATTATGAATGGCAAATGATGAAAGAAAAAACAGGTTTATCAGAAAAAGAAATAACGAAAGAAGTTAAAGCGTTGATTGTTACATGTGGTGGAGATGGTTCAAAAATTTACACTAAAGAAAAACTAATTGAAGTACCAAGCGTGAAACCAGAATCAATTTCTGATCCAACAGGTTGTGGTGATGCATATCGTGCTGGATTACTTTATGGCCTTGTTAATGATATAGATTTGGAGATAACAGGAAAGATTGCATCTTTAATGGGGTCGATAAAAATATCTTGTCATGGGACACAAAATCATACATTTACGATAGAGGAATTTAAATCACGTTTTGAGAGTGAATTTGGATGTAAAATTTAATGATAATTCATCTCACGCAATTGCAGCGTTTTGATTTAATGAATTATAAAAGCGTTTCATTTCACGTCTTCGCTTATAGAGGATAAATTCAGTGTAGCCGTTTGGTTGTTTCCGACCATCGAACACTAAATCAATTGCTGCTTGAAAAGAAATACTAGCGGAAAAATTATTTGCCATAGGCTCATAATTATCATCGTCCCGATTTTGACGATCCACTATAACCGCCATTCTTTCCATTACCGAATAAACTTCCTCTTCAGTTATAATATTGTGATTTAACCAGTTAACAATATGCTGACTTGATATTCTCAAAGTCGCACAGTCTTCCATTAATGCAATGTCATTAATATCAGGTACCTTGGAGCATCCAATACCCTGACCTACCCACCGTGAAACGTAACCAAGAATACCTTGCGCGTTATTTTCAAGCTCATGACGGATATCGGATGCAGTTAATTTTCTGTCCGACCCGATCAATGGAATAGTTAAAATATCATCAACAGGCACATCTTGTGCTTTTATTAATGCATCTTGACGACTTTTTATGTTTAATCGATGATAGTGAATTGCATGCAGAGTCGCTGCGATAGGTGAGGGAACCCATGATGTACTCGCACCAGCTTTGAGATGTTGAATCTTGGTTTTCATCATCGAGTTCATCTCATCTGGCATTGCCCACATTCCTTTACCAATTTGCGCGCAACCTTTAAGGCCGCATCGTAGACCTATTTTCACGTTTGAATCTTCATAGGCTAATAACCACTTTGCTTTTTTCAATTCTTCTTTAGGTATGATAGCTCCCGCTTCCATGTTGGTATGGATATCATCACCTGTTCTATCGAGAAAACCTGTGTTGATAAAAAAAAGTCGTTCTTTTGCAGCATAAATGCATGCTTTTAGATTGACGGATGTGCGACGTTCTTCATCCATAATTCCCATTTTTAAAGTGTTTCGCGGTAAATCTAACTCATCTTCAGTACGTTCAAATAATTCATTAGCAAGCGCAACTTCTTTTGGTCCATGCATCTTTGGCTTAACTATATATATTGACCCGGTTCTGCTATTGCGATATTTACTATTACTGGAAAGGTCATGTTTTGCAGATAAAACTGTAACCATAAGATCCAATATTGTTTCTGGAATGGGTTGACCATCCATGAGGACTGCATCGGTTTCTAGATGCATGCCTACATTACGTACCAACATCAAACTACGACCATGCATATTAATTTTTTCTTGATTAACGCCAATATAATGACGATCTGATTTTAGCGATCGTTTGATTGTTTCGTCTTCTTTTATTACTGTCTCAACAAGGGTTCCTTTCATTAATCCCAGCCAGTTTTTATAAACTTTTAATTTATCTTCGACATCAACTGAAGCAACAGAATCTTCACAATCCATAATCGTTGTGATCGCCGATTCAATATGTATATCATAGATGTTGGCGTGATCGCTGTGACCAATGTAATAGCCTTTACCAAAACGGATTTCGGCATGGAGACCATGATGACAAAGTAATACGGTGTCCGGACAGTCTACTTTACCTGTGTAACCGATAAATTGTTGCGGTTTTAATAAAGTAGTTTCAGAACCATCGCCCATACGAACGACTAACTCGTTATTTCTTACAAAATATTGGGTTATATGTTTATGTGTATCACGCTCGAGAGCAAAGTGCCTATCAAGAAAATTTCGTGAACGTATAATGACTCTATCACCACGAATCGGATTATATTTTTTTATTTTTTTGCAACCGTTGGCTTCTGTTATGGTATTAGTTGAGTACATGGCGTCATAGAGACTTCCCCAACGGGCGTTTGCAGCGTTTAGAACATAACGAGCATTATCTAGCGGGACAACCAGTTGCGGTCCCGCAACATATGAAATCTCTGTATCAATATTTTCAGTTTTAATTTCAAAGTCATCTGGTTCTTCAACAAGGTAGTCTATAGATTTCAAAAAATTTTTATAGGCAATGGAGTCATATTTACGTATGCGATTTTCGATATGCCAAGCATCAATTTTTTCTTGTAGCTCATTACGTTCTTTTAATAATTCTTTATTTATTGGAGCGAATTCACTGACAATTTTTTCAAAAGAGTTCCAAAAAGAATCGTTATCAATATTGGTTTTAGGTACGACTTCGTTTTTGACAAAATCAAACAGATCAATGTTGATATCAAGTTTACCCAACTTGATATATTGGTTTTTAACGTAATACATGTGCTTCACACCTTGATGTATTGAGAAAAGGGGCGAGAGTATAGTGTAGAAAAAATTAGAGTCAAGAAATTAATAAAATCAATTTAGATACTATTGCATAATGCAACATCTACTTGATTTAGATCAAATTTTTAGAGATAAATTGCTTATAAATTTAATGCGGCTTTTTAATTTTCAGTTTGAACGATTGCCTGACCTGCTTCGCAGCATGCATCATCTTCATCAGGCAGTCCTCCACCAACCCCAATTCCACCAATACAATGCCCATCTTTTATAATGGGACGTCCCCCGGGGCTTGGGAGCGCGTTCCCAGGAATTACGCTCGGAACGGAAAACCACAACAACGGGTTTTGATCTTTAATGCTATCAATTTCCATTGTTGATCGTTTAAATGAAGCAGCAGCCATTGCTTTTGCTTTGGATGTATCGAAGGTATAAAAACCAGCTTCATCAGAACGAGAGAAATAAACCATACGCCCTGATTCATCAACAATAGAAACACTCATTGGGCGATTTAATTCTTCAGATTTTTTGTGGGCAGCTTTAGCAATTTTTTCTGCCAATTCAAGAGTCATTTCTATCATAATTTAATATCCCATTTATTTTATAGTGTATAAAAAAAGCCCGCGCAAAGCGGGCTTTTAATTTCAAAGATTTAACAGAACAAATTATGCAACCGCCTGTTGTTTTGATTCTAAGCGTTTCTTTAATGCTTTAATTTGTTGACGTAATTCTTCTGGTAAATGGTTGCCAAAGCTATCGTAGTATTCCTCAATACCTGGCAATTCTTGCAACCAACCTTCAACATCAACACGAAGCAGACTAGCTTTATCAGCTTCATTCATTTCTAAGCCATTAAAATCAATTCCGTCTAGTGTTGGCATCTTGCCTATTGGTGTATCGATTGCATCAGCACTACCATTACAACGCTCAAAGACCCATTTTAAAACACGGCTATTTTCACCAAAACCAGGCCACATAAATTTTCCAGCCTCATTCTTACGGAACCAGTTTACATAGAAGATCTTTGGTAGCTTAGCACCTTCTTTTTTACCTATGCCTAGCCAATGACTCCAGTAATCAGCCATGTTGTAACCGCAAAATGGGAGCATTGCCATTGGGTCACGGCGTAGTTGTCCAATTGCACCAAAAGCAGCAGCCGTCATTTCAGAGGCAATGATGGTGCCGATAAAAGTGCCGTGATTCCAATCTAGTGCTTCGGTAACCAAAGGAACAACCGTTGCGCGACGACCACCAAACAATATTGCACTAATTGGCACACCTTTTGGGTCTTCCCATTCGTCGGCTATTACCGGGCATTGTGATGCTGGCGCGGTAAAGCGTGCGTTAGGATGAGCAGCGGGTGTATCAGAATCAGGTGTCCAATCATTGCCTTTCCAGTCAACTAAATGTGCCGGTGGTTCATCGGACATTTCTTCCCACCAGACATCACCATCGTCAGTCTCTCCTACATTGGTAAAGATAGAATTTGATTCAAGTGCATACATAGCATTCGCATTTGATTGCATACTTGTACCAGGTGCAACACCAAAAAAGCCAGCTTCTGGGTTAATAGCATATAACTGACCATCACTACCAAATTTCATCCAGCAAATATCATCACCTATGGTTTCAACTTTCCAGCCAGGGATGGTTGGCGTTAACATTGCTAAGTTGGTTTTACCACATGCACTCGGAAATGCCCCGGCAACATATTTAATTTCACCTGCATCATTGGTTAATTTAAGAATTAACATATGTTCTGCTAACCAACCTTCATCTCTTGCCATGGTTGAGGCAATACGTAATGCAAAACATTTTTTCCCGAGCAAGGCATTGCCACCATAACCTGAACCAAATGACCAAATCTCACGAGTTTCCGGGTAATGAACAATATATCGATTATCGGGATTACATGGCCAAGGAACATCTTCTTCATTTTCAGCGAGCGGCGCTCCTACTGAATGAATGCACGGAACGAAATCACCGTCAGTTCCTAAAACATCTAATACCTTGTTACCAACCCGAGCCATGATGTGCATATTTGTGACAACATAAGCTGAATCACTAATTTCAACCCCAATTTGAGCAATATCAGATCCTATCGGACCCATGCTAAAAGGGATGACATACATCGTGCGTCCTTTCATGCAACCACTAAATAAATTATTTAATGTCCCGCGCATTTCTTTTGGTGCACACCAATTATTGGTGGGTCCGGCATCTTCTTCTTTTTCAGAACAAATGTAAGTACGGTCTTCAACTCGCGCTACATCTGCTGGAACAGAACGAATGTAATAACTATTAGGACGTTTTTTTTCGTCAAGTTTTTTTGCGGTGCCACCTTTTACCAAAATGTCCCACATTTTTGACCATTCGTCTTTTGAACCATCACACC
>CAJWQR010000033.1 GCA_913045195.1 uncultured Legionellales bacterium
TGGGCACTCATTTGGTGGCTACAACGTACGTTACTTTGCTAGTGAATACCCAAAACTTACAGCGGGACTAATACTCATAGATTCTTCACATCCTTTACAATTTAATACTCTAGAGTTTAAAAAAATAAAACCAACAAAACGTATTAATAGTTTCCGCATCAATATAATTAAACCTGTTATTGTTGATAATTATCCTGAACAAAATAAAAGAGTTGCGTACATACTAATGTCGTCAAATAAATCTAAAAGGGCATTAATGGACGAACTTGAAAGTATGGAAATAAGCGCAATACAACTTGCAGAACGTTCAAATTATAAAACATACAACCTCCCAGTAACGTTAATGACTCGTGGTAAGCGAGCTTGGCCTAATGATGCATTTGGTGATCGCTGTGAACAACAATGGACAAAACTTCAATATGATTTAGAAAATATTAGCGACAATACAACTCACTATTTTGCGTACAAAAGTGGTCATGCTATCCATCTCGATGAACCAAAATTAGTAACAGATAAAATTTTATCGGCAATAATAAAGTCTAGAAGTAGCGTTATTAAAAACGAATTAAGAAAAATATTTTCAAAAAATCTTGTGACTTACTCCATTATCTCTTCTTTCAATATACCCGATTTTGTAGATCACAGTCTCATTGCTGATTTGAACAAAAAAATAGTCCTAAAAGAATATGTGTCTCAAACTGAATGGCTAAATAATTCCTTATTAACACGGCAATTTGATATCAAAAAAATTAATAGGTTTAATGAAACAGCAGACTTTTACCAGTAATTTTTACCTGCTATCAGATACTCTGATAGCACTTAAATCCAAAAAAATCAAATAAGGCCTAATATAGATCAATTAAAATTTTTTATTTCCAACAATATAACGCTATAATCGCTCCTCGTTAATTTTTGAGCACTAAAAAAAATAGAAACACGATAATGACAGAAACACTATTTACAAAAATTATTGATCGTGAAATACCAGCAGATATTGTATACGAGGATGAATTATGCCTTGCATTTAAGGATATAAATCCGCAAGCACCATTACATATACTCGTGATCCCAAAAAAAAATATAGTAAAAATTAGTGATACGACAGAACTCGAACAAGATTTATTGGGTCACCTCCTACTCAAAGCAGGTGAGATTGCAAATGCACAAGGTTATGGCGAAGCATTTCGATTAGTAATAAATAATGGAGAAAATGCCGGACAGACTGTTTTTCACCTGCATATACATATTCTAGCAGGGCGTACTTTCAGTTGGCCGCCGGGTTAAATCAGGGATTTATTAAATATTATGAATTACAAAACTGACGATTTAAGAATTGAATCAATTAAGGCGGTTACAACACCTTTAGAAATTTGCAAAGAAATTTCAATTACTGAGCAAGCTGCAAAAACAACTGCTTTAACACGTAAAGCAATCCATCAGATCTTGCATAACAATGACAAACGTTTGATGGTAATTACTGGGCCATGCTCAATCCATGATGTCAGTGCTGCTAAAGAATATGCGTCAAGATTGAAGCCTTTAATAGAAAAATATTCAGATGATCTTTTGATTATAATGCGTGTTTACTTTGAAAAACCTCGCACAACTGTTGGCTGGAAAGGGCTAATTAACGATCCTTCGCTTGATAATAGTTTCAATATTAATAAGGGATTGAGATTGGCCAGACAATTATTACTTGATCTTAATGAAATGGGTGTTCCTGCTGGAACTGAGTACCTTGATTTAATTACACCACAATATGTTACCGATCTAATAAGCTGGGGAGCTATTGGTGCCAGGACTACGGAAAGTCAGGTCCATCGTGAGCTAGCATCAGGCCTGTCATGTCCTGTGGGATTCAAAAATGGAACATATGGAACTACAAAAATTGCAGTCGACGCAATTAATGCAGCAACACGACCACATCATTTTCTTTCAATCCGAAAAGATGGTGGAAATGCAGCTATAGTTTCAACGCAAGGTAATTCAGATACTCATATTATTTTGCGCGGTGGAAAAGAACCAAATTATGATGCTATACATATAGATAAAGTTTCAGAAGAATTAAAAACTGCAAATCTCCCTACAAAAATAATGGTTGATTTGAGTCATGCAAATAGCCGAAAAGATCATAACGCACAAATTGAAGTTGGTAATGTAATTGCCAAACAAATTACTAATGGTGACAACAGAATTATTGGAGTGATGATTGAAAGTCATCTAATTTCAGGTAGGCAAGATGTTAAACCTGATCATGAACTTATTTATGGGCAAAGCATCACTGATGCTTGTCTTGGTTGGGAAAATACTGTCACACTGATCGAATCATTAGCAAAAGCGAGCCAACTAAGAAAAATAAATTAACTCTTACTAAGTTTGGTGTTCTGTCTTATTTAATATGATTAATAAAATTACATTCGATGAATACTTAGACGCTAAAGGACTTAACTGCCCTCTGCCTATTCTAAAAACAAAAGTTCTTCTAAATAAAATGCAGCCGAAAAAGATTTTATTTGTAGAAGCTACCGATCCTCATTCAAAAGTAGATTTTGAAGCGTATTGTGCCAGAACAAACCATGAAATTATAAAATTTGATTTAATTAAAGATATTTATAATTTTTATATAAGACGAGCAGAAAAACCAAAAAAAATTTAATCTGCCTAAAAAAAATATATATTAAGCATCTAAAATTTTAAAAGTGTGTGTAATTTTTGCGGTGGCTCCTAACATTATTGAGGCTGAACAATATTTTTCAGCTGATAATAAAACTGCTCTTTCAACTTGCTTCTTCTTTAAATCTATACCAGTAACTTTGAAATGTATGTGGATATTGGTAAAAACTTTAGGTTCAGTTATAGCGCGCTTAGAACTAATTTCTACTTCACATGCAACAACATCTTGGCGTGATTTTTTTAGTATTGAAAGAACATCATAACAACTACATGAACCTGTCCCTAACAACAGCATTTCCATGGGGCGCGGCCCTAGATCGTGGCCTCCACCTTCGGAAGGACCATCCATTAAAACTTTATGGCCAGTAGTTGATTTTCCGATAAATAGCGCTTCACCAGCCCAGCTTACTTTTATATCCAATATTTTTACCCCCCACAAGCAGTTGATTTTCTGGAAAAAGAGTAACATAGTTCATATTCAAATAGGAATGATGATTTATATAGAGAATATTAATGGAAACTCCAATATCACCCGAAAAAAGTAAGGTAATATCTCGCTTTCTTGAGCATTGCGAAGTCTGTACCTACTCAACAAAACAATTGATTATTAGAGAAGGCGATCCTTCTAAGGATTTGTACTACATCATTAATGGCTCTGTTACTGTAGTAATTGAAGACACAAAAGGCAATGAGATTGTGCTCGCTTATCTTAATCCTGGTGAATTTTTCGGAGAAATTGGAATGTTTGGTGATGAACACAGCCGCACAGCCTCCGTAAGAGCTAAACCAAAATCAGAAATTGCTTCAATTAGTTATGAAAAATTACAAAATTTAACTGAAATTTTTCCTGATTTAATGTTTTTAATTGCTTCGCAATTGGCTATTCGCCTAAGGCGCACTAGTCGTAAAGTAAGTGACCTGGCATTTACAGATGTAAAAGGGCGTGTAGCAAAAACTTTATTAGATTTGTGCAGTAATCCTGACGCAATTACACACCCAGATGGCATGCAAATTAGTATTACAAGACAGGAACTGGGAAGAATTGTTGGCTGTTCTCGGGAAATGGTGGGGAGAGTACTCAAAAGCTTAGAAGAAGATCACTTAATTTCAGTATCTGGAAAAACTATGGTAATTTTTGGAAAACGTGGAGAATAAAGCCCCCTTGATTGAGATTAATTCTCTTTGTTGATAACTAGATTCTTGACAACAACAAAAGAAAAAAAGAAAATCGCTACCCCTTACTCAATCCAAAATAGAAATGAAATACATGGCTATGTAGCTCAGCTGGTTAGAGCACGGCACTCATAACGCCGGGGTCGGTAGTTCAAGTCTACCCATAGCCACCAAATATTTTCTATAATTGTATTATATTTATCTCAGCAAAAGGCGACATAATGGAACATATTTTAAACGACGTGCTTTCTCAGTATGGCCCAAATTTTCAAGGTTTAGTTTTTGGGTTTACACATACCTGTATTATGTTAATTGGCTATTATACGGGTTTTAGTATTAATCGTTTTTTTAAGATCATAAGTAATGGATATATAGCTGGTATTATTGGAGCAGCATTATCTCATGTAGTTGCCGATATAATAGCATCTGCATTTGACCCGCATATTAGATTTGCAATGATTGGAATAGCGATTGGTGGAATAATCCCTTTTATTGCTATACCTTTTTTAGAAAAATGGGTTGTAAAAAGCAAGCACCATATAATTGTTGGTGACCACGAAGATATTAAAGAAGATATAGAAACTAAGCATAAGTGAAAAAATTTCTTTCTACTGATTACATGGATAGTTTTCTATGAGTGAATTAGCAATTAAATTGGTAGAGTATTGATGTTTGCTCCTTGGGTTTTTATGAATGTAATCCATTGTTGTTTTTGTTAATTCACTAAGCACAATATCTTCTGCTATACACCATTTAGGCCTCATAAAACCCCAATCAACAAATGCATCGTGAATTGATGATATATGTGAAATACAATATGCGCATGCGCTAACACTCGAAATATTGGCCGAATAAATACAATCCTCACAACGCTCTAATAATTCATTTCCAGTATAGAAACTTTCAGCACGTACAGAAAGTAATGCATATAAAAACATTATTATTGCCAACAACCTTATATTGCTATTAACCATTTACAAGATTTCATTTTTAAATCAAACTACAAATTGGGCAATACCATCACGAAATGACCAATCAATATCATGATTCTCAACAATAGTTATTAAAATATTTTCTGGCGGAATACCGGGATTATTAGCAAGATTGTCAGCAACTTTTTTATAAAAAGCTTGTTTCGCCTTATTAGAACGTCCAGCCCTCATAATAAGAAACATCATTACACGATCATTATCTCTATCCTGATATTCAAGACAATCCTTTTCAACTTCATTGATAATTTGGTAGCGATCATCATTCGGAAAACCCATTGTCTCTATCACTGCAGAATTAATACCATCTGCAATTGCTTTCTTATACTCGGGCGTTTTACCTTTTAAAATCGAAATATTTACTAACGGCATGCTTTTATTCCTTATAAATTTGACAAATTTTATTTAGTTTTACGATTAAAATATCATTATAGATGAACTTTTAAAACTTACCCAAACGTTCATACTAAGTGATAATTTTAAATCACTGAAAGCTTTACGAGTTATGATGGCCTGTATCTTTTCTCCTATATCGATATTCAATTTAATATTACTACTATCTTCTATTATTCCAGTTATTTTCCCCAAAAAACTATTCTGCATGCTGGAATCAAGCTCTTGTAATGACAATACTATTTGTCTTGGATCAATGGCAATTAATTCTAAATTATCTAAGTCATTATCAATTCTTATCAATTGCTTACCTGTATCGAATACTTTATTGAATTTATCAAATTTACCGCTAAATAGATTAATAAGATGAGTTGGAAATAATTTTCCTCTTACAATGGTATATATATGATCTGTTAATTTTTGTGCCTGAATCTGGTCATGTGTTGTAAATATTATTGTTTTGTTTAATTCAGCTCTCAAAAGAGTAATTAATTCTTCAAGCTCATAAATAGAGTCTTTGTCTAAACTTGAAAATGGTTCATCCATAATTAAAACATCGGGCTCAAGAATCATCGCCTGTCCTATTGCAACTTTTTTTGTCTCGCCTCCCGATAACAAGTGAGCCAATCTGGTAGACAAATGCTCTATATTTAAAAGAGATAAGATTTTACTTACTTTTTTTTCTCTTATTTTTTGATTTATATGATTTAATTTTAAACCAATCTCAATATTCTTATAAACTGTCCCTCTGAAAAGATAGGGGTCTTGTTGGACATATCCAATAGACTTTCTAAATTGATTAATATTATTTTTCATCAATTCAGTCCCATCATAATAAAATCTGCCATAATGAGGAAAATTTAGAAACGAGAGAAGCTTCAGTAATGTAGTTTTCCCGGAACCATTTGGACCAACAATTCCTACTATACTGGATTTATCTATTTTAATATTTATATCATCAAGAAGAATGTTGCCGTCATAATTGAATACGACATGGTCTAACTCATATAAGTTTTTCATCTTATTTTTAATTGAAAATACTGGAGCAATATATTGATAAAAAAAGCAACAAGTAAAAGTATAATCCCAAGTGCTAATGCAAATTCAAAAGCTCCTTTACTTGTTTCTAATGCGATGGCCGTTGTCATTGTCCTTGTAAATCCTTGAATATTACCTCCCAACATCATAGCAATTCCAACTTCACCAATTGCGCGCCCAAACCCTGTAACGATTGCAGTAATTAAAGCGAAACGAGTTTCGCTTATATAAATAAAGACGCGCTGAGTTTGTGTGGCTCCTAACGATTTACATGTATTAGCTAATCTTGGATCTGTGCTACTAACAGCGCTGATAGTCAGATTCCATATAATAGGTATTACTAAAATACACAACCCTGTAATTATAGCTGTAGGAGTATATAGCAAGGCCATATCGCCCAATAAACCTTGACGATTTAATATGCCATATAATATTAGACCAATGACAACGGTAGGGAGCGACATTAAACTGTTTAGACTAATTAGTAATAGTTTTTTGCCGCCAAATTCATTTAAAGCGACAATAATTCCAAGTGGTATGCCTATTAAAGAAGCAATAAAAACAGCAGTAAACGAAACTTTTAAAGAAGTAATAACAATGCTGAAGAGTGCCGCATCAATATCAAGAATAAGATTAAAGGAGGAAATTATAGCATCTAAAAAAAACCTATTACTCCCAGAGTTTTCCACAGTCTTTGTAATAGCAAGACGCAATACCTCGTCTTTTGCGCTAATCTGAAATGAAAAGAAACATAAAATTATTATTATTTTTGAACTTCTATAAAATTTCATTGAATTGTTAATCAGTATCACTCGCTTTTTAAAAAATATACCAATAAGCTTTAAACTATAACTCTTAATCCAAATAGATACTAATTATCTATAATGCGGGAATATTGAAACTAATAATAATAAATACCAAAAATAACTTAATTTTTAGATGCATTTTATAGCCAAGAAAGTCGAAAATCTCTCACGAATGCTAGATATAAATATATAATTGTTACTTTTGTCTGGAAATTGAAGTGTGGAAAGTGTAATTTAGCCAACCTGTTTTTATTTACTTAAATTTATTGTTTATGAGCCAAAAATTTTACATTAAAACCCTGGGATGCCAAATGAATGAGTATGATTCATCAAGAATGAAGGATGCTCTTATGGCAGCACATAATATGATTCCCACAAGCGAACCTTCTGAAGCTAGTTTAATCTTATTAAATACTTGTTCGATTCGTGAAAAGGCACAAGAAAAGGTCTTCTCTCAACTAGGCAGGTGGAGAGCTTTTAAAAAATCTAATCCTAAACTAGTTATTGGTGTTGGTGGCTGTGTTGCAAGTCAAGAAGGACACGCCATTCTGGAACGAGCCCCTTTTGTAGATATCGTATTTGGCCCACAAACTCTACACCGACTTCCAAAAATGTATTCTAATATAATACTAAATAGAAAGCCGATTGTTGATATCTCGTTCCCAGAAATAGAAAAATTCGATTGCCTGCCAAAACCAAGAGCAAACGGGCCAAGTGCCTTTGTTTCGATCATGGAAGGTTGTAGTAAATATTGTAGTTTTTGTGTTGTTCCATATACGCGAGGAGAAGAAATAAATAGATCTTTTGGCGATATCATGAATGAGGTCACAGTGCTTGCGAATCAAAATGTAAAAGAAATTAATCTCTTAGGGCAAAATGTCAATGCCTACAGAGGGCAAATGGAAAACGGGAAAATATGCGATCTTGCATTACTTATCGAATCCATATCAAAGATTGGTGGTATTGAACGTATCCGTTTTACAACTTCTCACCCAGTTGAATTTTCAAATAACTTGATTGATGCTTATAAACGTGTGCCGGAACTTGTTGATCATTTACATTTACCGGTCCAGAGTGGATCAGACCGTATTTTGGCTTTGATGAAGCGAGGTCATACTTGCCTAGAATATAAAAATAAAATCAAGAAGCTCCTTGATATAAGACCAAATATAAGTATATCCTCTGATTTTATTATTGGTTTTCCAGGAGAAACGGAAAAAGATTTCGAGGATACAATGAATTTAATTAATGATATTGGGTTTGATCATTCGTTTAGCTTCATATATAGCGCACGCCCAGGCACACCTGCAGCTTCACTGCCTGATGACACGCCTTTAGATGTAAAAAAAGAACGTCTATTAATATTACAAAATCGGATAAATCAAAAAACTATAGAAATAAGTAACGCTATGATTGGCAATATTCAAACTATATTAGTTGAAGGAACTTCAAAGAAAAGTATTGATGTGCTTTATGGTAGAACTGAAAATAATCGAATTGTTAATTTTCATGGATCTCGAAATCTAATTGGAAATTTTGTTGATATAAAAATTACTGAGGCACTACCAAATTCTTTACGTGGAGTACAAATGGATAAAGATAAACTTGACCAAGCCACTAACCTCTAATTTTTGACCACTACTATAAACACAATAACTTCTAACACACTTCTACTTGAGCCGGTTGACAATAAACGCCTATCGAATCTTTGTGGTCCTTTTGACAAGCATATACGTCAAGTAGAACGTTTTTTTGGAGTAGAAATAAGTAATCGTGGTAATAATTTTCATATAAGTGGTAGCCCAGAATTGATAACCATTACCGAAAATCTCTTAAAAAAAATGTATGCTGCAACAGAAACCGAACCGTTATCTTCGGAAAATATTCATCTTTATCTAAAGAGTTTTGATATTAACAATGAAATTGATAATAAATGTGTAGATGAAATTACGATTAAGACAAAACGGGGATTAATTCGTGGTAGAACAAATAACCAGAAAAAATATCTTTCAAACATAAAAAATCATGATGTTAATTTTGGAATTGGTCCTGCTGGTACTGGAAAAACATACCTGGCAGTCGCTTGTGCAGTTGCTGCAATGGAACAAGATATCGCGAGAAGACTGGTATTAGTTAGACCAGCAGTAGAGGCGGGTGAAAAATTAGGTTTTTTGCCGGGCGATCTTGTGCAAAAAGTTGATCCTTATTTACGTCCACTATATGACGCTCTATATGAAATGCTTGGATTTGAAAAAGTTTCAAAATTAATTGAACGAAACGTTATTGAAGTTGCCCCTTTAGCGTTTATGCGTGGTAGAACGCTTAATGAAGCATTTATCATTCTTGATGAAGCGCAGAATACAACAATCGAACAAATGAAAATGTTTTTAACGCGTATTGGTTTCAATTCAACTGCCATTATAACAGGAGATATAACCCAAATAGATTTACCAGTAGGAAAAATATCTGGGCTTAAACATGTTATTGATATTTTAAAAGATGAAAAGGGAATTAGTTTTACTTTCTTTAAATATCAGGATGTTGTACGTCATGCTTTGGTTGCAAGAATTCTTAATGCGTATGAAAAATTTGAGAATAATTAAAAGTGATGCCTATTTGACTCATTGACAATAGATATAAATATTATGATTGATATTCAAAAAATCTCTAATCTTAATTCACTTCCTGAGAATGATTCAATTATTAAATGGGCTAAGAAAGCACTTGATAAAAAATACAAAGGAGCTGAAATAGTAATTAGAATTGTTGATGTAGATGAAAGTCGAGAACTCAATAAGATATGGTGTAAAAAAAACTATGCAACAAATGTTTTGTCTTTCCCTATATCTAAACCTATTAAACAGGCACCAAATCTTTTAGGTGATGTTGTAATTTGTGCCAACATTGTTGTTACGGAGGCTAAAGAACAAAATAAAAATATTGATGAACATTATGCCCATTTGATTATACATGGAGTATTACATCTACAAGGTTATGATCATCAATCTAAAGATGAGGCAAATGTTATGGAAAGCAAGGAAATAAATATACTAAATAACTTAGGTTATAATAATCCTTATGAAATAAGGCCAAAATAATAATGCAAAATAAAAAAAAATACATTTATCAAAAAACAATTAGATTTTTTTTAAGTCTTTTAAGACAAGAACCGCCTAATCGTGAGGGATTGATAGAGATTCTAAGAAATGCAGAAAATAGAAACCTACTCGATGCTGATGCATTATTAATGATCGAAGGTGCATTACATGTCTCAGAAACTCATGTTCGAGATATTATGGTTCCTCGTGTTCAAATGATCATTATTGATAATAACGCTAAACCAGAAGAAATACTCAGAAGTGTAGTTGAATCCGGCCATTCAAGATTTCCAGTTATTGGTGACACAAATGATGAAATTGAAGGTATTTTATTAGCTAAAGACTTATTAAATTATTATGCCGATGCAGATAGAGATTTTAACATAAAAGATGTGATGAGGCCGACCGTCTTTATCCCAGAAAGTAAACGCCTGAATGTATTATTGCGAGAATTTCGCATGAGTCGCAACCATATGGCGATTGTTGTAGATGAATATAATGGAGTTGCCGGTCTGGTAACAATTGAGGATGTCATCGAAGAAATTATTGGTGAAATAGAAGACGAACATGATCACGAGGATAATGAAATAAATATTAATACTCATGATAATAATCGTTATACCGTTAAAGCTTTGACCCAGATTGGTGAGTTTAACGAATTTTTTAATACTGAAATTTCTGATAATGAGTATGACACGGTTGGCGGTTTTGTTATAAATACATTCGGATATTTACCAAAACGTGGTGAAATTATTGATTTCGAAAGATTTAATATAAAAATTCTTCGGGCAGATAAAAGACGTGTACATCTTATATTATTTACACAGATTGATTCGGGTAATTCATTAGAAAATAATTCCAAATAATTAAATATACATCTATAAAACTTGTTAAAAAATTTATTTGAAAAGGTTTATATAAAAAGATTATGTGCCTTTTTTTCAGGCGGGTTAGTCCCTTTCGCATTCTCACCATTTGACTTTTATTTTTTTAGTATATTTTCATTATCAATTCTTTTTTATTTATGGTCAAAAACTAAGACTGCTCGTGAATCTTTTATTCTAGGGTACTTATTTGGTTTTGCAATGTTTGGGATTGGCGTTAATTGGTTACATATAAGTATTGAGCTCTTTGGTAATATGCATCTCATTCTTTCTCTTCTTATTACATATCTATTTATTGCCTTTCTTGCTATGTATCCTGCTTTATGTGGATACATAGCAATAAAATATTTTAAATCTTCTCTTTTTGTATGTATGCCGATATTGTGGGTAATATCTGAATGGTTGCGTGGGTGGATTTTTACTGGATTCCCTTGGTTAAATATTGGGACAAGTCAAACTGACAGTATATTGATTAATTTTGCTCCTATAATAGGTGACTATGGTATTTCGTTAATTGTCTGCATTATTTCAATAACAATATTAAAAATAATTTTCTATAAAAATAGACAAAGATTTATAAGTTTATCCTTGCTGATAATAATTTTTTTATCGTCATTGGTCTTGAATAAAATAAATTGGACAAAAAATAATGGAGCATCTTTGAATGTTGCATTAGTTCAAGGTGCTATACCACAAGAAATTAAATGGCAACCCGATCAAGATGAAAAATCATATGATATATACAAGAGGCTTAGTGCGCCGTTCTGGTCATCAGATCTGATAATATGGCCGGAAACTGCTATTTCTTCAAAATATCATTTAGCTAATAATTTTATTGAAAAAATAGATCGAAAACAAAAAAATTCTAATGCATCCTTTATGACTGGTATTATAAATGAAGATACATCTACTAATGCCTATTTTAACAGCATACTCCTTGTAGATAATAATCATCATTTCTATAATAAAAACCATCTTGTTCCTTTTGGCGAATATTTGCCGCTCAAAGATAAATTAAACCGTTTTTTTCATTTTTTTAATATACCAGTATCTAATTTTTCACCTGGCAAATTTAAATTAAAGAATTTTGAAACAAATAAAGGAAACTTTGGTATGAGTATTTGCTATGAGGCTGCTTTTGGAAATCAAATTAGTCGTTCACTGCCAGAGGCTAATGTACTGATCAATGTTAGTAATGATGCGTGGTTTGGTGATTCAATGGCCCCCCATCAACATCTGCAAATTTCAAGAATGCGTGCAATTGAAAATGGTCGTTACTTTTTACGTGCAACAAATAATGGAATATCAGCTATTATTGATAATAAAGGGGAAGTAATTTCCCGCTCGCAGCAATTTAAAGAGCATACGTTAAATTCAGATGTGAAATTATTCATTGGCGCTACGCCTTACAGTAAATATGGTAATACGTTTCTATTATTATTTTGTACGTTATTCCTTGTTATCAATCTTATCTTGAATAGAAAATTTAATAAAAAAACAATTATATAGTGCTTCTACCTTCCGCCACCTTCTCTAATCGTTTTTTCAATTCAGGCTCTTTTTCAGCCATTAATAACACATCCTTTCTGTTCAATCTCAATAATGATGTTGGTCTGTCTGCTTTAGCATTTGCAGTTCTTATTTGTTCTCCCAATAATGCCATCTCGCCAAAGAAATCTCCCGAGCTGAGCTCGGCTATGGGCTCATGTTCATACCCTGTTTTATAAATTTTTACCTGGCCATGAGTAATAATATAGAGAGAATCACCTTTTTCATCTTGTCCTATGATTTGATCTCCTTGTAAAAAAGTAAGTGTCGTAGCGTGGTTTGATAATTGATCTAATATTTCACTTGATAGAGCTTCTAGTAAAGGCACCATCGCAAGAATGTCTCGTGGTTTTAACTGTGGAATAGCTTCAGTTATTTGTGGTATTCCATCTATCGCGTCAGCAATGCGTTCTTTAATATTAGTAAAAACCTTTGAACCAACTTCGTGATTACTGTGTGCCTCTTTAATGAAGGAATCTGCTGCGAATAATGATACTTTCTCAAATAATCTTGCTTCGAATCTTGAGTAAAATTCAGGAAAATTTTCTACGATATCTTCAACTCTAGCCTGACGACGAGCTAATCTTTGCTGGTATTCCTCGACTACTATTTTCTTCGCCTTGCCATCAATATCATCAATATCATCAATGCCATGTATTACTTTCTTACAAATTAATAAACCGGCAATATTGCGTTGTAAACTCTGTGAAAACCTTATGTATTGATATCTTGACAAAACACTAGATGCAAAATCTAGTTCGCGTAACTGTTTTATCACTTCGTTTTCAAATTTAATAAATGGGTTTGGTTTTATTCTAGTATTTTTTTTATCACTAGGTTTTAACGCTATGACATCTCGCTCACGTTGTAATAAAATTTTCATGCTCATGTAGGTGTAATATTGAAGAAAGCCAATATCATGGAGATACTTAAGTTCTCTCATTTCCATTCGTAATGCTGTAACTTTGACATACCTAGTGTTAATGTGATCATCTGAATCAATGTCTTTTGATTTGAATATTTTCTTTGTTTTTTTCTTTATT
>CAJWQR010000034.1 GCA_913045195.1 uncultured Legionellales bacterium
CTGATTGCTGGTGATAGCGATCTTTTGTGGGGGGAATTCCTGTGCGAAAGAAATTATATTGAGTCAGAAACATACAAAGCTGCACATAAGAAATATTATCAAGATTACCTAAAGGGTAATCTTGATATCAATGATTTTTTAAGCTTTCAACTAAAAGTTCTTGGAGACAATGATCTTAATATATTAAAAAGATGGAGAGAAAATTTCATTGAAGTGAAAATTAAACCTATAATACTACCAAAAGCATACACACTTGTAGATAATCATCGAAAGCAAGGTCATGACTTATTGATTATTACTGCAACAAACCGTTTCATAGTTGAGCCTATTGCAAGTGAGTTTAGGATAGAAAATATAATTGCTTGCGAACCAGAAATACATAATGAACAATTTACTGGTAAATTTATTGGTACGCCCTCCTATGCTGAAGGAAAAGTTAAGCGATTTAATGATTGGCTAGAAAATAGCGGACATAAACTTGAAGAGAGTTGGTTCTATAGTGACTCACATAATGATATTCCGCTTTTAAAAAAAGTTAATCATCCAACTGCCGTTGATCCGGATGAATTTTTAAAAGATGAAGCGGAGAAAATGAATTGGCCTATTATTAGCTTAAGATAAAAAATATTAATCGAGAATACTTGATAGCGCTGCCTTTTCTTCTTCCAGCTCTCTTTGTGTTGCATCGATTTTTAACTTACCAAACTCATCAATATCTAATCCCTGAACTATTTGATAATCACTATTCTTACAAGTAACTGGAAATGAAAAGATTAATCCTTTCGGTATTCCATAGCTCCCGTCGCTCGGCACACCCATACTAACCCAATCATCCTCGGCTGTACCTTTTACCCAGTCACGCATATGCTCTATAGCGCCATTCGCTGCTGAAGCAGCGCTAGATGCTCCGCGGGCATCAATTATTTCGGCACCCCGTTTTGCAACACGAGGGATATATTCTTTCTTATACCAATCAAAATCTATTAAACTTTTTGCTGATTTGCCTGCAATGATAGTATTTGTTATATCTGGATACTGTGTTGTTGAATGATTACCCCATATTGTCATTTTCTTAATGTCGTTGACTGATGAATTTGTTTTTGAGGCGAGTTGAGCTATCGCACGATTATGATCAAGTCGAGTCATTGCTGTGAAATTTCGCGAATTTAAATCGGGTGCACTAACCATTGCTGTATAGGCATTAGTGTTTGCCGGATTTCCAACAACCAAAACTTTTACATCGCGACTGGCATTTTCATTTAAACCATTTCCTTGTAGCTTAAAAATACCGCCATTGGCTTCCAATAAATCACTGCGTTCCATACCAGGACCTCGCGGTCTTGCGCCAACTAATAATGCATAATCAACCTCTTTAAATGCAGCGCTAATATTGTCCGTTAGAACAAAATCCGTAACTAAAGGAAAAGCACAATCATCAATTTCCATGACAACACCCTCTAGCGTCTTCATTGCGGGAGTTATCTCAAGTAGCTGCAAAATAATGGGCTGATCTGCTCCCAGCATTTGACCAGAAGCAATACGAAACAATAAGGAATAACTAATCTGACCAGCAGCACCTGTAACAGCAATACGAACAGGTGTTTTCATATTTTTTTATACCTCCATAATAGTATTTTTATTTTCTGGGTTAATTAACCTCTTTTCTCAATAGGAATATAATCTCGAGTCTTTTTACCCATATAAAGCTGTCTTGGGCGACCTATTTTGAAATCTGGGTCTTCCATCATCTCCAACCATTGCGAAACCCAGCCTGCTGACCTTGCTAATGCAAACATAACGGTATACATCGACGTTGGTATTCCTAGTGCCTTGAGAATAATTCCAGAATAGAAATCAACATTAGGATAAAGTTTACGCTCAATAAAGTAATCATCTTCGAGTGCTATTTCCTCAAGTTTCATAGCAATGTCAAACAAAGGCTGATCAACAGTATCAATCTCGTTGAGTAAATCGTGGCAAACTTGTCTAATAATTGTCGCTCTCGGGTCATAATTCTTATATACACGATGACCAAATCCCATCAATCTAAAAGGATCTTTTTTATCCTTAGCGCGCTCGATAAATTTAGGAATATTATCCTGCGTTTCTATTTCGGCTAACATCTTGAGTACCGCCTCGTTTGCCCCTCCATGAGCACGACCCCAAAGTGTAACAATACCGGCAGCAATACAAGCAAAAGGATTTGCTTCAGCACTTCCGGAAAGTCTAACAGTTGATGTTGATGCATTTTGCTCATGATCAGCATGCAAAATAAGCATCAAATTCAGTGCCTTTACTGCTGTAGGGTTTTGCTCATATTCACGCATGGGTACCGAAAACATCATGTTCAGGAAGTTCTCAACATATCCCAAATCATCCCGTGAATAGATAAATGGATGTCCAACAGAATGTTTATAACAATGCGCTGCTAATATTGGCATTTTTGCAATAACTCGAATTGCTGTTAACTCACGATCAACAGGATCATTTATATCCATAGCCTCATGATAATAAGAAGATAATGCTCCCGTTACTCCAATCAATATAGACATAGGGTGGGCATCATGAAGATAACCAGTATAAAAACGCTCAAGATGCTCGTGGACCATATTACGTTCATTAAGATTTGAGCGAAATTCGTCAAATTCAACTGCTGTTGGGAGTTCGCCGTATAGCAAGAGATAACATACCTCCAGATAAGAACTATGTTTTGCTAATTGGTCAATTGGATATCCGCGATGAAGCAATATACCTTTTTCTCCATCTAAATATGTAATATTGCTTTTACATGAGGCTGTAGTCACAAATCCTGGATCAAAAGTAAACATGCCGAGTTCTTTGTATAGTGTCTTTGTATCAATAACTGGCGCACCATAAACACCGTTCATAATTGGGCATTCAACTTTTTTACCGGTCCGGTTATCGGTGATTGTGACTGTCTCAGCCATTTGATTCTCTCCCTAGTTTTTAAATTATATTTTTAAAAAACTTACTAATTGTTACAAATTTAAAGAATACAGAATTATAAGGTGTCGCAGCAAGAAAGATTAGCCAGATCGTATATATATTTTTCGATCTCACTAAATATTTTTATAAATAAATATCGACAATGTTATTTGATGTCTGTATTATCTAGCCTAATTGTTGCATTGCAGCATTAAAATAAGGGTTATTACTAAATTTAAAGAAAAAATGAATAATAAACGAATTATTAAAAAATATCCTAATCGCCGTCTTTACGATACTGAAGATAGCATATACATTACCTTGGAAAATATTAGAGAGTTAGTGATTAAAAATAAAGAATTTATTGTCAAAGATGTAAAAACTGATAAAGATCTCACTAAAAACACTCTCCTTCAAATTATCATAGAACGAGAAGGTAGTAGTGGGCCTCTTTTTTCTGCGGAAACACTGGCTCATATTGTACGCTTTTATGAAGATTCAATTAAATCTATTGCGGGTGATTACTTACAAGAAAGTATTGGTAAATTTGCTTTAAAAGAAAATAACACCCAACACTATTTAGAAACTAATACCATTGACAATCTAATTAATGATGATTAAATTGAAAAAGAAAATAATAACTACACCTAAAAAAATTATCCATAAGAATATCGAACCTAAATAGATTATTAAACTTAAATTAATCTTTTTTATTTAATTATTTCTTATTAATTTTTTGTTAAATCAGTTAATCCTTCGTCAATATTTTCTGTTTCTTTAGCAAAATCATTTCTTTGTGATTCAATTCGCGCGAGGTAATCTTCGCTTACATCCCCTGTAATATATTCCCCAGTAAAACAAGACGTATCGAATTTAGTGACAGAATCATTCCCTTTTTGAGCAGAAGCAATAAGATCTTCAATATCCTGATAAACTAACCAATCAGCGCCGATTGTTTCGGCAACTTCATCAGCACTACGATTGTAAGCAATCAACTCATTTACAGAGGGCATATCTATTCCATAAACATTTGGATATCTCACTGGTGGTGCAGCTGATGCAATATAAACACGTTTTGCGCCAGCCTCTTTTGCCATTTGAACAATTTCCCTTGATGTCGTACCTCTAACAATTGAATCATCAACAAGCAAGACATTTTTATCTTTAAACTCCAAGTTAATAGCATTTAATTTCTGGCGAACCGATTTCTTACGAATATTCTGTCCTGGCATAATGAATGTACGAGGGATATATCTATTTTTCACAAATCCTTCTCTATACTTAATTCCAAGATCATGTGCTAATGATAGTGCTGCTGAACGACTTGAGTCTGGAATTGGGATCACAACATCTATATCGTGTGTTGGATATAGTTCTAGAATTTTTTGCGCAAGTCTTTCGCCCATTCTCAGTCTAGCTTTATAGACAGAAATACCATCAATTATTGAATCAGGTCTAGCAAGATAGACGTACTCAAAAATACAAGGGCTGTAATTTATATTTTCAGAGCATTGTTGTGTATAAACTTTTCCTTCAACTGTTATGAATACTGCTTCTCCAGGTTTAATATCACGTATAAGTTGAAAACCCAATGCATCAATTGCAACACTTTCAGAAGCTATAATAAATTCTGCTCCATCATCAGTCTTTCTATCCCCAAAAACAATAGGTCTTATACCGTTTGGGTCTCGAAAACCAAGAATGCCAACACCAGTGATCATTGCTACTGCTGCATATCCTCCTTTGCAGCGTTGATGTAGATGTTTAACCGCATAAAAAATATCATCGGGATGTAATTCGCTACGATGTTTTCCGATTTTATTTAATTCATGAGCTAGAATATTTAATAGCACTTCAGAATCAGAATTAGTATTTAAATGACGAAGATCATCGCGCATCAAATCTTGTTTCAAAGATTCAGCATTTATTAAATTGCCATTATGAGCAAGCGTAATTCCATAAGGGGAATTGACGTAAAATGGTTGAGCTTCGGCTGAAGAGGAGCAGCCTGCTGTTGGATAACGAACATGGCCTATTCCCATATTTCCTTTTAAATGAAGCATATGCCGAGTTTTAATCGCATCTCTAACAAGTCCATTATCTTTTCTAAGATATAAATTACTTTCGTCACAAGTAACAATTCCTGCGGCATCTTGTCCGCGGTGTTGGAGAACTGTCAAACCATCATAAATAGCCTGATTAACAGCACTTTTTGCAACAATTCCAACTATTCCACACATAATAAACTCACGAAAAAATAATTAGTCATTTTTTGCTGCCTTTTCATATGAATGATGTTTTGTTACAGACTCCCCTAAAAAACCTGAGCCCCAAATACTAACAATCTCAAATGGTTTCACCAATTTTGATTCTCTCCACCAAATCTCCTCTGGAATAGGCGTAAAACCCATTAGAAACACAACGACTGCTACAATAAGACCGCCCAATCCCATACCAAAGAAAAACCCTAACAGTCTATCTGCAATAGTTAGGCCCGTTCTACCTAATAGTTTAATAATAAAGTAGCTAAAGCCGCTTAATATCAATAAGCATAAAATAAATAATACAATGAATGCCAGAATTATTCTTAACATTGGAGGATCAATATGGTTCTCAAGAAGGGGTGAGAGGTAAGGTATTAATTTAACTGCAAGACCCAATGAAATCACCCAACACAATAAAGAAAAAATAATATTGAGAAAACCATATATAACACCAACCACTGTTGGTAATAATATCGCGCAAAGAATAACTATGTCGGCCGTGCTCATTATTTTATAATCGATTAACTTGTTAATTAAAAATTATGGGTATTTTTTAACTATGCCATCCAGTTTCATTTTATTTTTAATTTCCTTTAGCAGATTATTGGCGTCGGTCTCATCATATTCTGGTCCCAAACAAACTTGGTGCATGATCTTATTATTTTGTGTTATCGGATTGACAAAAGAACGAAAACCAGCTTTCTTTACTTTCTGATTTAATTTTTCTGCATTATCTTTACTTGAAAAACTCCCTACCTGAACAACCCAATTCATTTGACCTACTAAATCAGTTTTTAAAATTTCTTTATTGAAAGGAATTTCTTCAACTACTGGTGCTAAGCTTTCTTCAACTACTGGTGCTAAGCTTTCTTCAACTACTGGTGCTAAGCTTTCTTCAACTACTGGTGCTAAGCTTTCTTCAACTACTGGTGCTAAGCTTTCTTCAACTACTGGTGCTAATTTAATATTCTCAGTATTTAAATCAGTATCAGTAGCTGTATCGGTCATTGGTTTTAATTTAGAAATAAATTCTGACTCTTTAGAAATTGATATATTTTCTTTATTTTTTAAAATGGGATCGTGTGTGCCCGAAAAAAACATCGGTATGAATATAACAGCAAATAAAACGAGAACAATAATCCCAATTAATCTTTCTTTTAGTTGTTGATCCATTATCTATATTAAAAGTATGTTAATTTAAATATCGTATTGCAGCGCCAACTGTATAAAATGATCCTGTAATAATAATTCGGTCGTCGGGCATTGATAACTTATGAAGTTTATCTAGAGCTTCTTCCACATTTGAATATTCAGAAATATTCTCGGGCTTACCTAGAGCCTTAAGTGCAGATGTTAATATTTTTGCTTCAATACCGCGATCTTGAGAGATTGAAACAAAATGCCAAGTATCTGTAATTTCTATTAATTCCTTTATAACTCGTTGATGATCTTTATCTTTTAACATGCCTAAAATTATATGAGTTTTTCCGTAACACGGAATCCTCTTCAAGTTATTGACTAATGCTTTTATTGATTCGCGATTATGGGCGACATCAAGTATTTTTGGAATAGCCCCGGGAATAATTTGAAATCTCCCTTTTAAACGAAAACTACTTAAACCTTGCTTAATATTTTCTGTGCTGACTGGGTATTCATCTTGAATTTTAGCTAGCAACATCAATACGCCAGATGCATTCTGTATTTGAAAATCGCAGTATTTCATTGGTCTTGGTAATCTTTCTATACGCATATCTTTTGTGCTCCAAGACCAAGTGTCATTAATAAGATTAAATTGATAATCGCTCCCTAATATAGATATAGGCGTGCCTAATGCTTCTGAACAATCTAATAGACTTTGCGGGGGATTTGGTTCAGAACAAATTGCAGGGGCCAGATGTCTAAAGATGCCGGCTTTTTCTCTTCCTATACTTTCACGATTGTTGCCAAGCCATTCTTGATGATCAATATCGATACTCGTTATTAATGATATGTCCGAATCGAGGATATTTACAGCATCAAGCCTACCTCCTAACCCAACCTCAAGGATTGCTAATTGAACATTGTGCTGACGAAAAAGATCTAATGCTGCAAGCGTGCCAAATTCAAAATATGTAAGTGAAATATCTCCTCTTGCTCTATCAATTCGATCAAATGATTCGCATAATTCAGTATCGCTAACCTCGTTTCCATTAATACAAATTCGTTCATTATATCGAAGTAAATGAGGAGAAGTGTAACGACCAATCTTATAACCCGCATTACGTAAAATACGGTCTAACATAATAATACTAGATCCTTTTCCGTTTGTTCCAGCAACACTAATAACGTTATAGGATGGATTTAATAACCCCATATTATTAGCTACTCTTCGGCAACGCTCTAGACCAAGTTCAATTGCAGTAAAATGTAGACTTTCTTGCCAACACAACCATTTATCTATGCTTCTAAATCTTAATCGATTGGTATTTGCTTCGGATGATGTTATTAATTTATTTCCCATAAATTATTTTTATCTGATGATATATCAAATTTAAGTTGTAAATTATTGGTGAGTTAATATTGCTATTATTTCGCCAATCCTAGCTCGTAATTGCCTGCGATCTACGATCATATCTATATCCCCATGTTCAAGTAAAAATTCACTGCGCTGAAATCCTTCAGGTAATTTTTCCCTAACAGTTTGCTCTATAACTCGCGGGCCAGCAAACCCAATTAATGCATTTGGTTCAGCAATATTAATATCGCCAAGGCTAGCAAGGCTAGCGGAAACACCACCAGTTGTTGGGTTAGTCATTACTGAAATAAATGGTAATTTATGTTTGCGGAAGGACGCAAGTGATGCTGCTGTTTTCGCCATTTGCATTAATGAGAATAAAGCTTCTTGCATTCTTGCGCCACCGCTCGAGGAAAAACAAACTAAAGATGCATTTAGTTCAATAGCCTTTTCTACTGCGAGTACAAATTTTTCCCCAACAACCGATCCCATTGACCCGCCCATAAAATCAAATTCAAAAGCACAAGCAACAACAGAAAGTCCTTTCAAATTTCCAGACATAGCAATTATTGCGTCATTCTCGCCTGTATTTTTTTTTGCCTGAGTTAACCTATCTTTATAACGTTTACTGTCGCGAAATTTAAGGATATCGATAGGTTTGATATTACCCCCTATCTCTTTTCTATATTCTTCATCTAAAAAAGATTCGAGACGAATTCGTGCGCCAATTTTCATATGATGATTGCATTTAGGACACACCTCAAGATTACTATCTAACTCTTCTCGGTAAAGTACTGCTCCGCAGTCATTGCACTTCGTCCACACTCCTTCAGGAACTGTATGACGGCCATTGCCAGCAGTTTTTATTCTAGAAGGTAATATTTTTTTAAACCAATTCATTATTTAATTTATTGAATATTATCTAGTGCTTTTCGTAATGAGCTTATAAATAATGAAATTCTTTTTTTCATTTCCTTCGTATTTTTAGCGTACTTAGCAATTATTTCAACTAACGCACTGCCAATAACCACGGCATCGCTAATTCGACCCACGCACTCTGCAACTTGAGCATCTTTAATGCCAAAACCAACTGCTAATGGGAGAGTTGTTTTAGTTCTTATTTCATTTATTTTTTCCTCTACCATTTTTATATCCAACTGATTGCTACCAGTCACTCCTTTTAATGAAACATAATAAAGAAAACCAGAAGCAGCTTTACAAATCATTTTAAGACGCTTATCAATTGTGGTAGGAGATAAAAGAAATATTTGGTCTATATCATATGATGTTAGAGCTCCTTGTAAATCGGAAGATTCTTCAGGTGGTAAATCAACCACTATAAGCCCATCAACACCAGCGTCCGAAGCTTTTTTAGTAAACTTACTATAACCCATAATTTCAATCGGATTTGAATAGCCCATTAAAATTATTGGAGTAGTCTTATCTTTAGTCCTGAAGTCAGCAACAATATTGAATACATCATCTGTGTTCGTGTTTTGTGCTAACGCGCGCTCGCTAGCACGTTGTATTACTGGTCCATCAGCCATTGGATCAGAAAATGGCACACCTAACTCAATAATATCGGAACCTGCCAAAACTAACTCATGCATTAAACTAGCAGTAATATTAGGCGAAGGATCGCCCGCGGTTAAAAAAGGAATAAGCGCCTTTTTATTATTTTTTTTTATTGCGTTAAAACAAGATTCAATTCTACTCATAACCTATTATGCGATTGAATAAATTGTAGTTAAAATTTAAAAAGTCAGTAAATAAACTTAATATTAGTTTATAGGTCTAGTTTATATTGAAGTAATTCAATTGCCATATCTGGAACTTCTTTATGTTCTTTTGATTCATTCGATAGCAGCCACTGATCAATATCTTTTTTCTTTACACTAAGTAATCGTGCTAACTCTATACGATCTAAGTCACGTTCAGTCATTATTTCAATTAAACGGTCACGGTTATTCATTTTGAAATTCCAAACTCAGATTGTTATCCCCTCATGCGTTGCAATTGTTTGAATATCTTTATCGCCACGCCCTGATAGATTGGCAATTATTATCGCATTTTTATCCATTGCTGGGGCAATTTTTGATATATATGCAAGCGCATGACTTGACTCTAACGCGGGAATTATACCTTCGATTTGGCACAAATCATGAAACGCCTGAATTGCCTCATTATTGGTAACTGATACATAATTTGCTCGACCAGTATCTTTCAACCATGCATGTTCTGGCCCAACACCAGGGTAATCCAAACCTGCCGAAATTGAGTGTGTCTCAATTATTTGGCCATAATTATCCTCCATAAGATAGGTGCGATTACCATGGAGCACGCCAGGTTTGCCAGCACTTAGTGGGGCGGCGTGTTTGCCTGTTTCCAGCCCATCGCCAGCTGCTTCAACACCATAGAGAGAAACTCCTTTATCGTTTAAAAAAGAATGAAAAAGGCCAATAGCATTAGACCCTCCACCAACACAAGCGACTAAAGTATCTGGTAATTTTCCTATCTGTGATAAACATTGTTGTCGTACTTCACGACCAACAACAGCATTAAAATCTCTAACCATTGCTGGATAGGGGTGTGGGCCTGCAACTGTTCCTATAATATAGAACGTTTTATCCACATAAGTTACCCAATCTCGCATTGCTTCATTTAAAGCGTCTTTTAAAGTTTTTGATCCTGCTTCAACTGGAACGACTGTGGCTCCTAAAAGTTTTATCCGAAAAACATTAATAGCCTGCCTTTTTATATCTTCAGCGCCCATATACACGACACATTCCATGCCATATCTAGCGGCCACAGTAGCTGTTGCAACACCATGCTGTCCTGCCCCAGTTTCAGCAATTACTCTTTTTTTTCCCATCTTCTTTGCTAGTAATGCCTGTCCAACAGTATTATTAATTTTGTGTGCGCCAGTGTGATTTAAATCTTCTCTTTTTAAATAAATTTGTGCGCCACCTAATTGTTCACTCCATCGTTTTGCATGATAAAGAGGAGAAGGTCGCCCGACATAGTGTTTTAAATCAGATTCGAACTCAGCATTAAACTCAGGATCATTAATATATTTTTTGTATGCTTCCTCAAGATCCTCTAGTGGGCCCATTAAAGTTTCGGAAACGAAACGTCCGCCATATAATCCAAAATGCCCGTTCTCATTAGGCATACAACTGAATGCATTTATTGTCGAATTATTTATATTTTTATTTGCTTTAGACATTCATAACCTCATTAATAAATTCTTTTATTTTACTAGGGTCCTTTTTTCCTTTTTCAGCCTCTACTCCACCGCTAACGTCAACAGCGTATGGGCTAATTTTTTTAATAGCATCTTTTACATTACTAGCATTAAGTCCGCCCGCTAGGATGATTGGCTTCTCTATTTCTTTTGTGATCAAATCCCAATCAAAAATGATGCCAGTTCCGCCAGACAATCCTTCTATATAAGTATCAAGTAATAATGCGTGTGCTGAAAAATATTTCTCTGCCTCTTCCGAAAGATTTATATTTTTATTCATTCTAATTGCTTTAATATAAGGTTTATTATATAAAGCGCAAGCCTGTTCAGATTCTTGTCCATGAAATTGTAGTGTATCAAGCGCAACTTCCTTTAATACATCATTTATATATTCTTTTTCTGCGTCCACAAACAAACCAACGTAATTTACAAATGGCGTTGTATTCTCAACGATTTTTTTTGCCCTGCTAATATTAATGTAACGTGGGCTATTTTCACAAAAAACCAACCCAATCGCATCGACTCCTTCATCAATAGCTACTTTCGCATCTTGGAGGTTGGTGATTCCGCAAATTTTTATACGCGTTCGATACATAATTTTTATTTTTTAATAATGTTATATCCTAATTTTCTAATAATTAAATTTAAGATTGTCAATTAACTTTTTTGGTTCAGGAATTAAATAATGCTTTGGATATGTAATATTAACTAAATATAAACCATCAGGCGTCGCTGTAACACCTGCTTCTGCTCTATTCTTTGCCTCTAGCGTAGCCACCACCCAGTTTACTTTTTCCTTTCCGATTCCTACAGCTATTAAAGCACCTGCGATATTTCGTACCATATGATGAAGAAACCCATTAGCGCATATGGTTATAACGAAATAGTCTTCTATTTTATTAATCTCTAATTTGTGAACTGTTCGAATAGGAGATTTTGCCTGGCAAGAGACTGCTCTGAAAGATGTAAAATCATGCCGCCCTAAAAGGCATTTCGATGCCTCAACCATCCTTTTAAAATTAAGTTGCTGACACTCCCATGTAACTAATCCATTCAATATTGCTGGCCTAGAGCGCCTATTTAATATCAAATACTGATAAGTTCTATTCTCAGCAGCATATCTCGCATGAAAATTATCATCGACATTTAATGCCCAGATAACGGAAATATCTTTTGGTAGTTTCGAATTCGCACCCAAAACCCAACTATGCGGTTCACGTACAGATAATGTTTCAAAATGAATAACTTGCTGTATCGCATGGACGCCTGTGTCTGTTCTTCCTGCGCAATAAACATTGACAATTTCGTTAGCAATATCTGAAAGTGCTGATTCAACGGTTTCCTGGATTGTGGGAGAGATACTCTGCTTTTGCCAACCGTAGTAATTATAACCCGCATACTCAATTCCCAATGCAATTTTCATTCTTTACTGGTCTTAATTACTTATATAAAAAATGGTCAAAGAAATAATCCCGTAATTACATATGCTTTTAGGGTATATCTTACCAATTAGCTAGATTTGATCTAATAGAATTTGTGCCTGTTTACGTTGCTCTTCATCACCCTCCACCAAAACCTCATCCAAAATTGTTTTGGCATTCTCCTTATCAGATACTTCAACATACGCTTTAGCAAGGTCTAGTTTCGTTGCTACGACATCTTCTGTGCTTAGATCTTCAGATTCAGCAACTTTTTCTACAAACGCAGCATGAGTATCTTCTTGGCTACTTTTATTAGAAACGCCATCATCTAAATCATCTATTTCAAGATTAATTTCATTATCTAAAACAAGATCAACTTCTTGATCATTGTCTTCTTTATTCTCCTCTTCAATAAGAGAAGTTTCATTATCATCGGCGCCATCATCTAAATCATCTATTTCAAGATTAAATTCTGTTTTCTCAAAATCATCTGATATTTCATCTTCATCAATTATCGCATCTGTATTAACTAGATTATCATCCTCGCCGATACTGAGATCGATCTCAAAATCATCCGGTTGATTTATTTCTATATCAGACTCTTTCTCTTCTTCTGCAGGAGCCCCTATATCAATATTAGAATTATCATCAGGGGCGCCGACTACGATTGTTTCATCTTCACTACC